>CADBMW010000014.1 GCA_902795855.1 uncultured Lachnospiraceae bacterium | reverse complement strand
TCGACCAATTCCTGAGCTGACATTCGTTCTACCCTGGATACGTCCATCACTGCCATCGGAAATCCGCTGAACATAGCTGTTCCGTAATAGTCCTCCAAATCTCTTCGCAGTCTGCTTATATCAATTTCGTACTCCATTCTCCTTCTCCTTTTTCTGCTGCTCAATATGTTTCTTAAGAACCCAGTTTATATATTGACTGAAACTCCGCTGATCCTTTTCTGAAAGCTCACGAAGCACTTCAACAACATCTGCATCAAGAGTAATGCTCACCTTTTCCTTCAGAGGACGAAATGGGTTTCTTTTATGGGACATTTTCTGTTTCCCCTTATACATACTACTTAATATTAATCTATATGAAATCATGTATTATTGGTGGGCAATTGGCCCACTCATGCGTTTTTTTCATGCAAGATAAGATCATGCATCGCTTTTTTCCTTGTATAGCATTCTTTGTTAATCATTCTTATGACAGATGTTTCTCAGATTATATAATATCGTTCTCTATAAAGTATTTTTTTAGTTTTTCATAGTCACTGTATTTGTAATGAATTGCATGTAAAGTGATTCCATGTCCGACTGCATACTGTGCCTTAAGAGCATCGTTAGCTTTTTGCGTATTCAAGTTGCTTTCCTTGTATATTGGTTGTCGATCTTCAGTAAAGCCTATGCACTCTCTATAAGGTTTATCATAATGCTGTTGTCCTTGTAATTCGATTAAACACTTTATTGTTTTATCTGGGTTGTAGACCACAAAATCAAACCGTAAAAGGTTAGTGTGACCGATTCCAAATAAATCATTGAAAGTATACTCAACATCATACGGAATGTTATTCTCAAACAATAGTTTATTTGCTTTCCATTGAAAGGAGGAGATTGGGTGACAGGTGCAGTGTACTTCTGACCAATATCCATTATATGCATGCGATCCGTAGCGTGTAGGAGGATTTACAACAAATTGATCACAATTATAATTATGGGTATTACCACATAGTTTACATACACATTTATACTCTTTATGAACAATATATGAAATGCCACCTCTTTTTCGATAATTTCTCCATCCAGATTTGGTTTCTGGTTCATTTCCTGTGGGAGACTCTATCAGATAAGACTCAAATGTTCTTCCTGAAAAATCTTTTTCATAGTTTTCGGCGGGGAACCGTTTATACGTTTTCCTTATTTTTTTTAGGTGTTCTACCTCCCTACCGCACATTGTACTAAAAGCGAATTCTCTATCACTGTCACTAAAATTATCCCAATTACTCAAGGTTATTTTTCCTGCTAAACTATGAGGACAATACCTACGTTTGGATTGCAAAAACTCATTTCTAGACATTGTATGTATTTTTCCACATTTACATCTGCACTTATATGCATTATTGCCCTGCAGATTATCGATAATAGTCATGCACCCATATTCTGTACCGATTGGAAGAATTGTTTTTTCAGGATGACAAATAGGACACATTAATCCGAATAGTGTTCGTCCTACAATTTCACACTGATATCTATGCCCTTGTTCACACTTCCATGTAGCAATAAAAGGGGAATTATACTTTTCATGATTAAGTATATATGTATTATTAGATGTATCTAATTCTGTCAAAATATCGGAGTGTTCATTTGTATTACACCAGTCGACTAGAGTTTTCGTTTTTGCCACATCATGCACCTTCTCTTTCTCAATGGTTACATTAATCATAGGAGAAAACCTTAGGTTGAAATTACAGTTTTATGATATAATATACAAACTATTATGTAAAGTCAGGCAATTGTAGGGACTAAATTGAGGTTCATGTTATAATTAGTTTAGTAAACATGATCTGAAATGGGAGTAGGCAATCTTATGACAAACGCAGAACAAAGAGAGGCAGCACGCCAGTTTATCCAGAAGTGGCGTGGACACGGTAACGAGAAGCAGGAATCCCAGAGCTACTGGATTGATCTCCTGTCTGTATTAGGTATTGGCAAGGTAACAGACTATGTGCAGTTTGAACGCCCTGTTATTGTCAATAGACAACAAAAATATATTGATGCTTATATGCCGTCAGTGCGTGTAATGGTTTCTTTTTCTGAATTGTTAATAACAGAAACATAGCATTTGTGAACTGCGAAAGGAGTTCTTATGAAAAAAGGTTTATCTATTCTATTAATGATTGCTCTAATTGTGTCTATTATTATTAACATAGGAATGTTTTACTATCTTGTAAAATCTCAGCACTCCACAATGCCTGCGCAAGAAATAGCTGTTGAATCCACAGTACACTCTGACTTACCAACCTTTCCTTCTCAGCTTATTGGAGAGTGGGCAGAAACTCTTTATACTCTTTATATACTTGAAGATGGCACTGTTTACTGGAAAGCCGGCCCAGATCTCTATAAAGGTTCTGTCTCAGGAAATGCGCTTGTTTTCACTAAAGAAGCAAGCACATCTCTTCTTAACGACAATACTACAATATACGACATACCAGAGACTGAATATAAAGCGTATAGTGGAACATATACATATGTACTGTATGGCAACGATGGTCTCTCCATTACAAATACTGCTGGCAAAGAACATTATACATTCTCATTTGTTCGTGTGAATGACTGATTATCGCAAAACCATGCAGAGCCTTTAATTGGAAAAGTGAGGCCACCAGTCAAGCCGGTATTCATTGTGTAATTAATGGTTTTAGTTTTTTTAATCGGAGAGAAAAAGACATTTAGATCTTGAAAGGTATACTTCAAAATATAATAGGATAAAGCATGGGAGTTGCTGTCTGCACAATCATCAATTCATAATAATATATTCATACTGAATACAACTGCTTCCTTCATCCAACACACAATAAGTACACATTCTCTTAATATGTAGTATAAAATCCGATGATTCAATTATACTCCTGTACTATATCAAAATCAATTTCTTGTTAAATAAATAACAAACATGTGTCTCTATAAATATTCTAAATATCAAAAAGGCCCTTATCCGTACAATAAAAACAACATGGCTCATCTATAACTGCCCTTTGCAGTTTATAAATGCGCCATGTTGAATTACATTGATATGAGTTACAAATATTTTTGATTTATCGGATTATATTCATAAGTCTTCAGTAACACTTTTACTCATAAAAAATCAGCCTGCATAATGGTATACCCCCTGAAGTTAGTTAATCGAAAATAATGTCTGGCTTTTCTTTTTTACAATCATGCTTGACTTTTTCAGGAATTGTACCAAGGAAATAATCCTCAATAAGATTCCATCGTTCTTCATTTGTAAAATCACCTTCATACAAATAAGTAAGCATTTTTACCGAAATAAGATGCCTTTCTGCGACTGTATCTAACAGTCTGTTATTATATCGAGATGGAGCATTTATGATGTTTTTCAATGCCTGAATCTGGTTTATGTAAATGTATAACTGACTATTTGCCCCTCCTAGCATCTCAAATGTAAGAACACCTAATGATTCCAAAATTCCTAATATTACATTGTATTCTTGTGCACGTTTCCCTGAGTCATTAATAAGATACAGCTGACCTGCATGAGTCTCTTTCTCAATGGTCCGTAAGCCACTTTCTACCCAGGAAAAATAGGAATTAACTGCAACAT
>CADBMW010000013.1 GCA_902795855.1 uncultured Lachnospiraceae bacterium | reverse complement strand
GTAACACCGGAAGTAACACCAGAAGTTACGCCGGAGGTTTCACCGACAGTATCACCGGAAGTATCACCAACGGTATCACCTGAAGTTACCCCAACAGTTACACCTACAGTAACTCCAACGGTAACACCGACAGTTACACCAACTCCTACACCTCAGCCGGGACCGTCTCCAAAGCCGGTATATGTTAAGCCGAGACTGTTCCTGATATCTGAGAATCCTCAGGCACCGGATCCGGATGTTGGTTATATGTCCGATTATCAGTGGTGTCTGGACAATAATTTCTCTCTTGTGTCAAACAAGAAGTACATTACAAGAAATGTTGTAGCTGCCATGCATAGTGCCGGACTCAGAGTAAGCGTATATACAATAGATGATTTCTTTGAGGCCTTCACATACCTGAAGAGCATGGATGTGGATTACGTTACAACAAATGATTATTATTTTGAAGAGGATTAACGTTTTTCATTTGATATTTATAAAAATTGTGATAAAATGTTCGTTATGCGTTTTACAGGAGGATGAGAAAAATGAGTAAAACTATTGAAATAAGATGGCATGGCCGAGGCGGACAGGGTGCAAAGACCGCAGCCCTTCTTCTGGCTGATGTTGCATTTAACACCGGAATGTATGTTCAGGGTTTTCCGGAATATGGACCGGAACGTATGGGGGCTCCCATAACTGCATACAACAGACTTAGTGATCAGGAGATCAGAAATCACTCCAATATCTATAATCCTGATTATGTAGTGGTAGTTGATGAAACACTGCTTCACAGCGTAGACGTAACCTCCGGTCTTAATAAGGATGGAGCTATCGTCATAAATACCACAAAGTCAAAGGAAGAGATCATACCTCTGTTAAAGGGATATGAGGGTGAGGTTTATACCGTAGATGCTCATACTATTTCAATGGAGACACTTGGCAAATACTTCCCTAACTCTCCTATGCTTGCTGCTATAGTAAAGGTTTCAGGAGTAATGTCGAAGCAGGATTTCCTTGAGCAGATGAGAAGCTCATATAATCACAAATTCGCAAAGAAACCGGAAGTAATAGATGGAAATATGCGTGCACTTGAACGCGCGTTTCAGGAGGTTCACTAATGGCAAATAAAGAAAGAACTGATATAAGTAAAATAACAGAAAAATCACCATACCAGGATATAACTCCCGGAAATGCCATATATGGCGGCGGTGGTGCAAGAAGCTTCAATACAGGTGAGTGGAGAACTCAGACTCCTGTTATAGATTGGGATAAATGTGTTCAGTGTCTTCTTTGTGCACCTATGTGTCCTGATTCTTCAATTCCTGTAAAGGATGGAAAGAGACTTGATTTCGATCTGGAACATTGCAAGGGCTGTGGTATATGTGTTGGCTGCTGTTCCTTCGGTGCGATAACAATGAAGGAGGGACTGTAGAATGGCTGTTAAGAATCAGAATGTAAAAGGTGGCAGTAGTGCCAAGGATATAGCTTTGTCAGCTATGGATGCTGTAAATCAGAATCAGAATCCAAGCGTTGAAAGCCCATATGATGCTGAATATAGCGAACAGAAGAAAAAAGATAATGCTGCAAAGATAAAGGGAACAGCTTCAAAGCTTCGTGACAGAATGTCAGGTAATGAGGCAGTTGCACTGGCAATCAAGCAGGTTAATCCTGATGTAATGCCTGCATTCCCTATTACACCATCTACAGAGCTTCCGCAGATGGTATCTACATATATTTCAAATGGTGAGATTGATACTGAGTTTATTCCGGTTGAGTCTGAGCACAGCTCCATGAGTGCTGCCATCGGTGCTTCAGCTGCAGGAGCAAGAGCTCTTACAGCTACATCATCAGCAGGTCTTGCATTCATGTGGGAGGAGCTTTATATAGCTGCATCAGACAGACTTCCGCTGGTTCTCTGCCTGGTAAACAGAACTCTTACAGGACCTCTCAATATCAACTGCGACCACTCAGACAGTATGGGAGCCAGAGACAGTGGATGGCTTCAGGTATATGCTGAGACAAATGAAGAAGCTTATGACAATTTCATTATGGCATACAGGGTTACAGAGCATCCGGATGTAATGCTTCCTATGATGGTATGCTATGACGGATTTATAACAAGCCATGCTGTAATGAATATTGAAACAATAGATACCGAATCAGTAAGAAAGTTTGTAGGAGAATATAATCCTGACAACTTCCTGCTGAATAAGGATATGCCAATGGCTGCAGGTCCTTATGCAAATTCACCATTCTATATGGAAACCAAGTTCAGTCAGCGTGCAGGTATGAAGAATGCCAAGAAGGTAATCCTTGATGTATGTGCTGAATATGAAAAGGTTTCAGGAAGAAAATATGGTCTCTTTGAAGAGTACAGAATGGAAGATGCAAAGTATGCCATAGTTATCATGGGCTCAGCTGCAGGACAGACAAAGGATGCAGTAGACAAGCTTCGTGAATATGGAATACATGTGGGAATGATAAAGGTCAGAGTATTCAGACCTTTCCCTGGAGAAGAGCTGGCTGAGGCACTTAAGAAGTGTCAATCAGTTGCCATTCTTGACAGAGCAGAGAGCTTCTCAGGTATGGGAGGACCTCTTGGTTCAGAGCTTAAGGCTGCTATGTATGATGCAGGACTTGATATTCCGGTTGTAAATTACTTCTATGGACTTGGTGGACGTGATTATACAGTTACCGAGGCAAGAGATGTATTTAAGGATATAAGAGAGATAGTAAGACGTGGCAAAGAGCCTGAGCAGTTCAAGTATGTTGGCCTTAGAGACAGAGACGCATCCGATCATGATATATTCGACTTCAAGGGTGCAGATAAAATGGATATACGTCTTTCAGGTGATGGAAAGAAGATTGTATAGGAGATTGTAGAGATGGCATATAATTTAAAAGAAGTTATGAGCAAGCCGGAGCGTCTTACCCCGGGACACAGACTTTGTGCAGGATGCGGAGCGGCTATCACAGTTAGAACAGTGCTTAGAGCACTTAAAGAAGAAGATAAAGCAGTTATAGGAAATGCTACAGGATGTCTTGAGGTGTCCACATATCTGTATCCTTTTACAGCATATGAAGACAGCTACATTCATAATGCATTTGCCTGTGCAGGAGCTACACTTTCAGGTGTTGAGACTGCATATAATGCACTGAAAAAGAGAGGTCGTATCGATCAGGATACAACCTATAAGTTTATAACCTTCGGTGGTGACGGTGGTACCTACGATATCGGTTTCCAGTCACTTTCAGGAGCTATGGAACGTGGACATGATATGGTTTATGTATGCTACGATAATGGTGCATATATGAACACCGGTATCCAGAGATCTTCTGCAACACCAAGATTTGCAGATACAACAACAACTCCTGTTGGTAAGGTAAGCACAGGTAAGGTACAGTCACGTAAGGATCTGGCAGCTATCATGGCTGCACATAACATTCCATATGTGGGACAGTCCACATTTACATCAGGAATGAAGGATCTGTATGAAAAATCAGAAAGAGCAATCTATACTCCGGGTGGAGCTTTCCTTAATGTACTTGCTCCATGTCCTCGTGGATGGAGATTTGAAGCAGCAGATATGGCAAAAATCTGTAAGCTTGCCGTTGATACCTGCTACTGGCCTCTTTTTGAAGTAGTAGATGGAAAATGGATACTTAGTTATAAGCCAAAGGAAAAGCTTCCTATCGAAGATTTCCTTAAACCACAGGGCAGATTTAAGCATCTGTTCAAGCCTGGAAATGAAGAACTCCTTGCTGAGTTCCAGGCTGAGGTAGATAAGAGATGGGAAGAGCTTCTTAAAAAATGTGAGGCTTAATTCTTAAGGGGATACAATGATTACTAAGGATGTGGCAGCGATGGTTACCTATTCTTTTTCCTATGCCGATGAGATCGGCTGGAAAAAGAACGGAACCTATCCGCAGAATGCTAAAAAGTCACTAAGAAACCAGCTGAAGGATGATCTGCTGGTTTTTTTGGGATACCTTTATGATGAGGAAAGCAGCAGCATATTTGAGCAGATTGATTTTATAAATAATACTCTTCAGATATATATTACAAGAGAAAAGTTTCTGGAGTTCAGGGAAAACTGCTGCAGTGACAGCAATGTTCTGGGACATGTTCCTCTTTCCCTTCAGTATTTTGTAAGAGATGACACATCCCCTTATTCAAGAAGATCAGGATATGGAATATCCCTGTCCAAATACCTGGTAAATACATTTAATGATGTGGGATGCTATTTTATAGCATTTGAGGGTATAAGCGATCTGGAGGCAGACAGACTTGCCAGATACATAGCTATGATGAATAACTATCTGGATGAATTCGGCCTTCTTAAAAATAAACCGGCCTCCGATTATTATGCACCTCAATCAAGGGAAAGTTACGGCAGCCGTAATCCTTATGGAAGCAAAAGCAGTATAACAAGAAAACCCTCAAGAAGCTCCGGCTCTGTTGCGGCAGATATTCTGTCATCAGTTTTGCTTGGAGGCTCTTACAGGGGCAGAAGTGCTTTCGGCTCCAGGAGCTATGGCAGATACTCAGGCAGTTATGAGGAAGAACCTTATACCAGTGAAAGAGCTGACCTGGATGCTATGGCCATGATCTATAAATACAATATGGCGCATGAGGACAAAGGAACTAACTTCGACGAAGGAATGCTATTTTCCACTCCATCAGGACAGGTGGACCGCAGCATGATGATCGACAACTCAGGAGAGGCGGTTCCTGATGAAAACCCAGTGACTCCAAAGAATTCAAATGAACCTGCATCAAAGTATAAAGAGCTGGAGGATATGACAGGTATCAAGATACATGATGCCAATGATACAGAAGATATAAATGGTCTGATGAATGAACTGAACTCGCTTATCGGGCTGGAAAATGTTAAAATGAGTCTCAGTAATCTGATAAATCTTGTAAAGGTAAACAAGATGCGTCGTGAAATGGGACTGAAGACTCCTGATATGTCACTTCACCTTGTTTTCTCCGGAAATCCCGGAACCGGCAAGACCACTGTGGCCAGACTTCTTGCAGCCATATATCATAAGCTGGGAGTAGTCAGCAAGGGACAGATTATAGAAGTGGACAGAGCAGGACTTGTGGAAGGCTATGTGGGCCAGACCGCGCAGAAAACCTCCAAGGTTATAGACAGTGCCATGGGAGGAGTCCTGTTTATAGATGAGGCCTACACCCTTACAAGTGCAGAGGGAAATGATTTCGGCCAGGAAGCGGTGGATACCCTTCTGAAACGAATGGAAGATGACAGAGGAGACCTTATAGTCATTGTTGCCGGTTATACCGACGAGATGAAAGACTTTATCGATTCTAATCCGGGACTTAAGTCCAGGTTTAATAAGTTTATCGAATTCTCTGATTACGCGAGTGATGAGCTTCTCAGAATATTCAAGCTTATGTGTAGTAATCAGGATTATGTGATGACCGGGGACACAGAGGAATATGTAAAAGAGCATCTGCAAAAGCTTACCCAGAGCGGTGAGGAAAATTTCGCAAATGCCCGTGAAGTCAGAAATTATTTTGAGAGATGTCTGGAGAGACAGGCAAACCGCATAATCAACGAAACTGTAGTAGACGCCAACACCCTTACAACTCTCAAGTTAGATGATGTAAAAGAGTGATATGGAAGATAGAATATCTACTGTCCTGTTTGATCTGGACGGAACTTTAATAGATACGGAAGTGATATACCAGAAATACTGGAAGATAGCGGCAGACAGTCTGGGATATAACCTGACGGCAGAGGATTTCCTGGGGTTCAGAAGTCTGGGAAGACCCTTTGCGGCTCCCAGAATGAAGGAGCTTACAGGAGTTGATACAGCCTATGATGATATCAGAAACTGCCGGAAGAAAATGATGGATCCCATCATGGAAAGTCTGGATATACCATTGAAACCGGGAGTTTATGAGGCTCTTACTCTACTTAAGGAAAAAGGGTTTCGGCTGGGGATTGCAACAGCCACAAAGCTTGACAAAACCCTGGACTACCTGGAAAGAGCCGGACTCAGAGGTTATTTTGATAAAGTGATAAGCGCAAGAAATGTGGAAAAGGGTAAACCTGCTCCGGATGTATATCTTTATGCATGCAGGGAGATGGGAGTTGAACCAGGTGATGCATTTGCGGTGGAGGATGCACCCAACGGAGTCAGATCCGCGGCGTCTGCAGGGTGCAGTGTTATAATGATACCGGATCTTACAGAGCCGGATGAGGAGTTAAAAAAGCTGCTAACCTTCAGGGCAGATAACCTGACGGCAGCGGCAAAATATATATGTGGTAACTAAGTATTTAGGATTATCATAAGAAGGGGGTTAATATGGCAGAATTAAACAATTACAGATGTTCAGCCTGCGGCGGAACTCTTCAGTTCAGCAGCCGTAAGCAGAAGCTGGTTTGCTCCAGCTGTGGATCGGAGTATGATGTTTCACAGTTCGAGGCAGAGAAGCAGACGGATGGAATGGCTGAATACACAGAGAAAAGTGACAACTGGGCGCTGGATGATGAAGGTCTCGTAGCTTACGAATGTAAGAACTGCGGAGGCGAGGTAGTGGGAGATAAGAATATGGCATCTACAAAATGTCCATATTGTGAAAGTCCCATCGTTATATCCAGCAAATTTGAGGGCAGTCTTAAGCCTGATCTGGT
>CADBMW010000012.1 GCA_902795855.1 uncultured Lachnospiraceae bacterium | reverse complement strand
TCCACCTATCTTTTCTACGCTCTTCTCATAGTTATAGAATTCTATATCAAAATTATTGTGATTCTTAATATATCCATCCGTATAATAAAGGTGCCAGTATGGATCATATTTGTATCCATTTTCATCCATTGCAGCCTGTGTCCTATAAGTAGCAGGCACCTGACCATTATCAATCATAACAGCTATTGGATTTTTCGGATTCAACTTCGAAAGGACTATCACATCTTCATTTGCATATGTAACTATGGGAGACTCTGCTCTGGGAACTCTCTCATAATATTCAACAGTTTTACCTGCTTTATTCTTAAAAGTCTTTAATTCATATTCCCATACAACTAATTTTTTGAGGGTATCAGCATCATATTCCCCATCAGACAGGCCACAATTCAGATGAAGCTTGTAGGTATTATTGTCAGCAAATGTAATGCTTTCTACAGTTACACCCCCACTTTTTGCCTCATATTTCTGTTTAGGAATATCCCAGACACCGGCAATCATAAAACGATTACCTCCCTGATACTGCACAGCAATATCATGCCAAAGTGCACTGGTAAATCTGGTATCCGCATCAGGATCACCTGCCTCTTTTTCTCCCAGACTCTTATAATTTGTATCAACTGTTACCTCATATGTTGAGTCAGGTTCATTAGCATAAACATTAAATGAATATGAAAATGCCAGTAACACAGCTATCACTGCAAGTGATAAAACCATGAATATAGAGAAATTCTTACTACTTATATCTTTTTTCCCCATGTATAACTCCTCCTTCTTCATTTATGTATTTTTTATAATAAATATGATAATATTCTAACATTTTTATCAAAATACTTCAATTTATAAAACAATTTTTGGTATTGTAGTTTTTGTTTTTTTTTGTTAAAATAATCAGAAGTTTTTAATTTTAATAAAAGGTAATATGAAAGGCAGTTATAATGAATAAAAGAATAAGTATTAACAAACGTGTTATCTCACTTATCCTTGTTATGGGTCTTGTGATGTCTATGTTTATCATAATACCTGTTTATGCTAAGACAACTAAGATAAAGCTTTCAAAGACAAGCATAAGCGTAGATGTACAAAGCAGCAAGACTATCACAGTCAAGGGGTCATACAAGAAGATCAAGGTTAAGGTATCTAAGAAGACAAAGGCTAAGGCCAAGGTCAAGGGTAAAAAGATCACCATTTCCGGTCTTAAGGCGGGAAACACAAAGATCACTGTTAAGGGATATAATAAAAAAGGAAAGCTGGTAGCAAAGGGAACAATAAAGGTTAAGGTTGAATCCATCGCAGCTGAGAAGCCGCCAATTTATCATCAGCCAATTGTGTATATGAAGCCGACTAATACTCCGACTCCTACACCAACACCTAAGCCAACAGCTACACCTACTCCTACACCTTCACCGATACCTACACTTACACCTACTGTAAGTCCTACAGTAAGTCCAACTGTAAGTCCTAGTGTAACTCCTACGGTTTCACCAAGTGTGTCACCAACAGTTGAACCAAGTGTAACTCCTCCGGTGGAATAAAATCAGCTTAATAAGGTGAATCAGCCAGAAATGGTTGATTCGCCTTTTTTACTTTACAAATACGCCTATACATGAGATTATATTTTTATATTAATAGTGAAGGAGGTACTTAGATGAAACGAGTATCAAAATTAATCATTTTATCCATCTTATCGCTTTTCATAGTGATGCTGATACCTAACAATTCATTTGCAAAGGTATCTAACACTAGTCAGAATCTTTTCACATCATATTCAAGCCCAAATGCCATCGACAGTGTTAGCTATACAGATGGAGCAGCCGGAAAGGTTGCCATAACTGCAACTATGCCATTTTCAAAAGTAACCAAGTATTCAAACTTTACATTCTTTGTTTATGATGAAACCAAAACTCTTCTCTTCCAGGAAGAAGGCGTAAAAGGCACTGATATCATAAGAGCTTCAAGCGGAGACGGTTATTTCTACTATACTTTTAAGAATCAGTTTGATCCTAATAAGAAGTATTTCATCACAAGCCTTGGATATTCTGAAGAGCCTGTTGATGCAAGAGACGCTGCAAGCTCAGCTACTGAAATCACTACACCTTATACCGAAGCAGATCCATTCTTAGCTCCAACACCAGTAAATATGGCTGCCGGTGCAATTAAGTATACAGGTGTCAGCCATGTTTTCGGATGTACAGTATATCAGCTTAATGCTACAGAGGACTGCTGCATCAATATCTCCGGATTTACTACTACCGGATCAAATGGTTCTATTGGAATCTTTGATAGTCTTGAAAGCGCCAGAAAAGCAAGCATCCTGTATGCAATGGATGGCGGTTCATGCACCAAGAGCACAGCCTCACTTACAGGTTTTGCTGTTAAGAAGGGAACATACTATATTGACGTTCTTACAGACATAGACGCTACATTCGAGTTTAATATGGAATGCAGAAAGTATAACCATGCAGTAGCTAAATGGTCTGTTGCAGAAGGTGATTACAAGCAGGCATTTGACCAGAACAAGACTATTACTATCACATTTGAGATCACAAATGCTGATTCAGATGCTTACATTCCAAGCGATGCTACCTGGAGCGCTCCTGGAGACAGCGGAAATGTAACTGTATCAGCTGATGGTAAAAAGGGAACATTTAAATTTAAGACAAGATCATGGGCTAATACTGATGAGATCACCATAGGTATTAACGAGCTGAATTCCGAGGAAGGAACCATGAGAACGGGCTATTCCATCGAAATCATGACTGGTGCATCTCTGCAGGATCTGAAGGTTGAGGTTGGTCCTAACTATATACTCTTCCCTGATTTCAATATTCCTGATTACGGAAATGGTTCTAAAGCAAAATTAACTGTTTACCTTAAGAACGGTAAAAAATGGGTTAAGAAATTTACAGTGCCTGTTGGAACTAAAAAGGTAAAGAAGATCAAGGGACTTAAGTCAAGCAAGAAGTATACCTACAAGGTTGAAATGACAAAGAAGCTTACAAACGGAAAAACTTCCAAGACATCCAAGAAGTTCACTGTTAAAACCGGACCTAAGGGAAAACCTGCTGTAGCATCAGCTAAGGTATCCAACTATGTTGAGAAAAAGGTTTGGGTAAGCGGACGTTATGATGCAGGCTGGGTATGGCATCCAGGATACTGGTCAACAAACAGATCTTATACTCTCACCGTCACACTTAAGAGTCCTCTTAAAGGCTGTAAAGGTCTTAACTGTAGCGGAAAGTCTGCAAAGGGTAAAGGAACCACCTTCAAATACTACTGCTACGGACAGCCACCAAAGTCTGTAAAGGTAAGAGGATATTCAAATGATACTTACGGCGGATTTACAGCATACTCAAGCAACGTAACCGTTAGATAAAACAATTTAATAGATACAAAAAACAGGCTGTATCACAAATTACAGCCTGTCTTTTTGTATTATGCTATATCTATATAAGAGCAGGCGGCAAGTGCAGCTACTGCTCCATCGGAAGCTGCTGTTGTCAGCTGTCTTACAG
Organism: uncultured Lachnospiraceae bacterium; assembly: GCA_902795855.1. Classification (GTDB taxonomy): domain Bacteria; phylum Bacillota; class Clostridia; order Lachnospirales; family Lachnospiraceae; genus Eubacterium_Q. The sequence continues at coordinate 15,624 of CADBMW010000012.1, read as the reverse complement.
CCTTGGTTCTGCAGTCTCCTGCCACAAATATTCCTTCTGTCTTAGTTTTGCAGCTTTCATCTGCAGATACATAGCCTGCCTTATCCAGGTCAGCAACATTTATAAATGCATTATTATCCGGCTCCTGACCTATAGCGATAAATAGTCCTGATGCAGGGATTTCTCTTGTTTCGCCGGTGTTCTTATCCTTTGCCACCACTGCTTCAAGAGCTGTATCTCCCTTTAATTCCACAACAGTAGAGTTTAAAACAAATTCTATATTATCCTTGTTTTTAACTGCTTCAAGATTCTGAGGCTCACCTCTGAAGGCATCTCTTCTATGTATTATGTAAACCTTGTTGCAATAATTTGTAAGGAAAAGGGCATCCTCCAAAGCAGTATTTCCGCCTCCATTTACTACTACATCCTTTCCCTTAAAGAAGGCTCCATCACAAGTGGCACAGTATGATACGCCTTTACCTGTAAGCTCCTCTTCCTTGTCCAGACCAAGATGTCTGTTCTTTGCACCTGTAGCTATGATTACAGCATGGCATTCATATTCCTTACCGGCCTCAGTCCTTAAAACCTTATTATCGTTTTTTTGTTCTATGGCCACAACCTTCTCGTATACAACCTCTGCTCCAAGCTCTGTGGCCTGTTCATAAAGCCCCATGGAAAACTCGAAACCACTGGTTTTCTTTATTCCCGGATAATTTGCTATCTCAGGTGTATTTACAATCTGGCCGCCTACAGTCAGCGCCTCAAAACAAACAGCCTTTTTACCTGCTCTCTGAACATAGATTGCAGCTGAAAGTCCTGCGGGGCCGGCTCCAATAATTCCTACATCTATCATATGATTTCATTTCCCTTCCTATTTGGAAACCACATCCATAAGCTTCTGCTTTGGAACTGCTCCAACTACACGATCAGCTTCTTCACCATTCTTAAAGAAGATCATACATGGAATGCTGGAAATTCCATATTTGATTGCAAGCCTCTCAGCATCGTCCACATCTACTGCTGCAAATTTCACATCTTCCTTTTCACCGGAAAGCTGCTCCAGAATAGGCGCCATCATTTTACATGGACCACACCACTCAGCAAAGAAATCCACAAGCACCGGCTTTTCACTCTTTAATACTTCTTCTTCAAATTGTTCTTCTGTTATATGTAATACTGACATATCACTAACCTCCTTATTTCTTATCCATTTCATCAAAATGTCCTAATATAGTATACAGTATTCTGTAAAGCTCTGCCGCATCTTTTTCAGATATTGCTATACAGCCACCCATTGCAGCAGGAACCTTCACAGCCTCATCCTTTAGCTTTTCCCCCTCTGCTGTTATCTCAACCAGAACACTTCTTTCATCATCTTCTGATCTATGCTTTGAAATATAACCCTTTGATTCCAGTTTTTTGATAACCGGCGTAAGGGTTCCGGAATCAAGATAAATGCATTCTCCCAGTTCCTTAACGTTTATTTTCTTCTTATCCCACATAACCATCATTGTAATATACTGAGTATATGTAAGATCTAAACTATCCAGGAAGGGCTTATAATGTCTCGTAACAGCCTTTGCACAGGCATATAGTGGAAAACACAGCTGATTCTCTAGCTTCAGGCAGTCATATTTACTCATACTTTTCTCCTATCAGTCATTATGAATTAGATTAATGTTTCAACAAAAGCTGCTACTTCTTTCATATCCGCAGTAGGTTCAAATCTCTTAACAACCTCACCCTGTCTGTTAATAATGAACTTTGTAAAATTCCATTTGATTTCAGGATTATCTTTATAATCCTTATCAATCTTCTTCAGCATAACAGACATGGCCATAGCCTTTGGGCCTTTGCCAAAACCTTCAAAGCCCTTCTGAGACTTAAGATATTTAAAAAGCTCTATGGCATTTTCACCATTTACATCAGACTTTTTCATCTGAGGAAACTGAGTATTATATTTCAGCTGGCAGAAATCATGGATTTCATCATCTGTACCCGGAGTCTGTCCTGCAAACTGATTGCAAGGAACGTCGACTATCTCCAGCCCTGCCTCATGAAACTTCTCATACATAGCTTCCAAATCTTTATAATGTGGTGTAAAGCCGCAGCCTGTTGCAGTATTCACAACTAATACTACCTTACCCTCAAAATCACTCATTGATAACTCGCTGCCATCAGGGGCAGTAACCTTAAGATCGTAAAAATTCATACTAAGTACCTCCTTGAATTTCTATTGTGTACAATTTAATTATACACAATCTTTCCGGAAAGTCAACATTTTTTTCCTCTTTCCTGTATTTTGTTGCCTTTTCTTCCTCTAAATCGTCTAATCTCAATAACCTCAGCAACAATTCTAACCGTTCTATTTATTTGTGTTGCTTCTCATTCTATAATTCCAGGATATCTGGCAACAATATCTCACCTATCATTCTTTTTTGTTGCTTTTCACACAACGTCAAAAGGTACGGTTCTGAATCATTCAAAACCGTACCTAACCGACTCAATCTATTGAATTCCAAAAACTATTAATTATTAATTAGAAAAACAATTCCTTAGTTCAAATTTGCAAATATGTCTTCCATTTCATAATACAGCTTTCTTAACCGTTCGGTAGAAAGATCTGTTTCATTTAATATGGTATATCTGTCAGGGCGGCTGGCTGCTGCGCTCTGCCATGCCCCTATAAATATTTCTTCTGTTATGTTCCAGTCTGATGGAACTACAGGAATATCGTATTCTTTTATAATTCGTGTTATCTTTGCGATATTTCTATTCTGGAACTTGCAGGCTCCGTAGCTTCCCATGGCAACTGCGATTCCGTGAGGTACATTTACCTGTTCGGCATAGTTCTCTTCCAGTGTGTGGCAGAACAGATGCTCGGAACCACTGCTAGGACGGGATGTTCCCGCTATTTCCATGGCAAGTCCTCCCATTACCAGAGCCTGGGTAAGTCTTTTTATAAAGTCGATACTCTTCAGTTCCTTCATATCATTATATGCGATGGAGTTAAATGCCATCTTTGAGATCATGTATGCGAAGTCATCCACATAATCCTTACCTGCCACATGGGCTATCTTCCAGTCATTCAGGGCGGTGTATTTACTTACGGTATCACCGATTCCGGAAAGAAGCTGTCTTTCAGGAGCGCCTAATATAACATTTGCATCTACAAGGATTGCATCAGGTATGGTGCATTTAAATGTCTTTCTGGCTTTACCCTCGGTTCCCAGTACAGAAACAGGTGATGCAAGACTGTCATTGCTAAGTGTTGTAGGAAGTGATATAAGCTGTGACTTACTTACGAAGGCGGCAAACTTTGCCAGATCCAGAACTGTTCCCCCACCAAAGCCGATAACCACCTTGATATCATTCATGGTAATGTATTTGGCCAGGGCTACGGCATTATCATAGGATGCCTGCTGTATAAGGTACATTTCACTGTTAGGAAAATCTGCCTCGATTCCATCCAGGATGGAACCAAATATTTTCTTCAGGTTCTCTTCTGTTACGATAATGGTTTTCTTTTTATCAATATCGGGAATTACATCCGACATTACCTCAGGTATCCTTCCGAATATTCCATTATCCACTATCAGATGATATGGCAGTCTGAACTGATGCATGTTTCTTTTCCTCCTTCAAATCACTACATAATATAACTTAAATCTTCCCACTACTGCTTCAGCATCTTCAATGCCTTTGCAAGGTTCACTTTGTTCCCCTTATAAAGTGACATCATTTTATAAAGCTTTCCTGCAAGTATTACAAGAAGTACTGTTGCTACTATCATTATCAGAAGTCCGATGGCTGCGGTAAGAACCGGAACTGTTCCGGAACATACACCGGCCGGAAGTACCATGGAACTTGTAAATGGAAGCAGATACATCCAGGTAGCTACGTCTTCGCCCTTAAGTCCGAAGAAAAGCACCAGATAAAAGCTTACAAGAAGTGCCATGACAAAGAGGGACTGATTGCTGGCAGCCTCTTCCTTGGTACTGGAAATTGCACCGCAGATTGATGCGATCGCTGAGTAAAATACTATTCCGAAAAGAAGTGTCAGCACTGCTATTATAACACTTACAGGCTTGAAAAGACCCATCTTATTCAGGTTGCTTAAAAATGCCACTGCCATCATCTCATTATCTGGATTTATTTTGTTTATGATAAACACTCCTGCAGCAAGACCTAAAACCAGTGAGAATATCCAGGTAAAGAACTGAAGAAGTGCTGCTGAAAGAACTCCCAGCATCTTTCCAAATATCATAGCCTCCGGCTTTACGGAAATAAGCATTGTATCCATAAGCTTGGAGCTCTTTTCAAGAACGATATTCTGCATGATACCATTTCCATAGAAAATGATAACAAAGTATACTACCATGGCGGTTACGAAAACCAGAATCATGTTAAATACCGGAGTTGCATCCTTTGACATCTGCTCATCCTGAGCATCCTTGTCATCCAGAATTCCTACACCTTCATCATAACCGGATGAGGTATAAACATTGCTGCTGGTTTTAACACTTACGGCCTGAAGCTCCTCAAGCTTAAGATCCGATGCCACAAATGCTACTGTCTGAGAATTCATATTAAGGAATTTATTAAAATTCTCGGCATCATCTTCTGATATATCCGAATTCTCAGGAAGAATGATTCTTGAATTGATGGATGTATCAGATTCAGTTAACTGAATAACAAAACTCTTATTTTCACTTTTTTCATTAATGGTTTTCAGAGCATCAGTCACTGAGTCAGCATTCTCATAAGCAATACTTGTATAATCATCAACATTTAACATATTGAGGATTCCGTAATTAACTTTCGGATGTGCTTCGTTTACCACATATATCTTATCTGCGCCGCAGGGCTTTAACTCATCCTCAGATTCATCATCTCCCAGCTTATCTGAAAGAACAAATATTGCTATAGGTATTATTATAAGGAGCAGAGCCGTAATAATGGTCAGCTTCTTATAACCATCTGATGTTGTCTGATTTCTAAATGTAAACTTAAAAACTTTTCCAAAATTCTTAAACATCTATCTCTCCTCCTTTCATACTCTTGCAGATTTTATGATAGTCATAAACTTTGGTGTACTTGAATCACTGAGTATAAGATTTCTGTAGGTCTTTGCACAAAGTCTCATAAGTAGAATTACAAATACTATCTGAAGTGCGAAGGTACCAAGCAGAACTCCCAGACTTATCCTTCCTGTTACAAACATAATAGGTGCTGAGAAATATGAAAATGGTGGAACCAGTGATATTACAACATTTAAGATATTATGATCCATCATTCCAAGGAACATAGCTCCCATGTAGCCTGCCATAACTATTGTAAGTACAGAGCCTGTTGCATTCTGGATATCCTCTGTCTTAACGCAGGCACTACCCATTATTCCACCCAGGATAGCAAATGTAAGATATCCCAGCACAAGGGCCACAAGAAGAATAATCAATCCTCCGGGACCAAAATCCTTGAAAAGCGAGAAATTAAGTCCTGAACCTGAATACATTTTTTCACTTACCTTCATTACATCCTTCAGGACGAAGTCAGAGATTCTGGAACCGATAAATCCACATATAAGGATTGAAAGAACATAAGACATCATTCCGAAAATCTTACCCATAAGAAGAGCCATAGGTCTTACACTGACCAGAAGACTTTCCACAAGCTTTGACTGTTTCTCTTCCGTTACGGATGCGATGATGAAGGAATTTGAAAGTGAAACGATCATCATTACTATTACAGAGAATCCCATAATATATGTGAAATATTTATCTCCGGAGATAGTCTTGTTCTGTTCTGCATAATAATCATCTTCTGATATAACACCATCTGCATCTACACCGGTGCTTATCTTGATTATATCCTGGCTGTCAGCACTGGTGGATGCAAGTCTGACCTTGTCATAATAATCCAGAACAAAATTGGTAATATCAACCATATCACCTGAATCCACATCAGAATCATCGCTTCTGACTCCACTTGCTTCCACAGATTCTTCATCCATATGAATATAGATGATCATATCCTTTTTACCAAGCCACTCATCTCTCGACTCAAAAGAATTCTCATTCTTATCTATGATCTCTACATTATCGATTTTGATTCCCTTATCGGTAGTCTGTAATTCAAAGTCTGCATCTTCTTCCTTATAGGTTTCAAAATCAGAAAGCTCCATGGCAAATGGTGTTTCATTATAAACATAAACCTTCTCTATGGATGATTCTTTAAAGTCAGTATTAAGCACCTTACTTGCAGTATCTTCACTGGTTTTGGACATGAAATACTGAAGTGGTCCCATAATTGTCATTATCACAACAAAGAGAACGAATGATACGATATATCCCTTATTCTTAAAAGTCTGGATGAGAGTAAATTTGAAAACTTTACTGAAACCCTTCAGACTATATATATTTTCCCTTTTATTCATTTACTCTTCACCAACCTCTCCTTCGCCGACTTCCTTAACGAATATCTCGTGGAGACTCAGCTCTCTAAGGTCAAATTTAACCACAGGTATTTTGGCAGCGATAAGCTTGCTGAGAAGCTCATTTGCCTGTTCATCACCTGTTACCTTCAGCATATATTCATTTTCCTTTTCGGATACTATCTCTATTCCTGTTTCCTTAATATAGCTTGTTATATCCTGCTCAACCTTCAGACTTAAATTTACACGGCCATAGGACTTTTTAATGTCATTCAGATTTCCGGATACAACAGCCTTGGAGCGGTTAAGAATTGTTATATCAGTACAGAATTCTTCCACAACCTCCATCTGGTGACTTGACATTATGATATATTTACCCTGAGCAATCTGCTCCCTTACTACTTCCTTAAGAATGTCAGTATTAACAGGATCCAGTCCGGAAAATGGCTCATCCAGAACCAGAAGCTCAGGATCAGAAAGCATGGCAATAAGGAACTGAATCTTCTGCTGATTACCCTTTGAAAGCTGGTCAGGACTCTGAAGCTTTGTCTTCTTTTTTGACCTTCTTTTGGTTGTTGATGAAGTATCCTCGGTTATAACATTTCCGTTTTCATCATATCTTACACGGCCTTCACTTTCCTGCTTTGCCAGCATCTCAGCCGCCTTTTCAGGATAGATGTATTCCTCAACCTTAAGCCTTTCAGCCCAGTATTTAATTCTTTCGTCTACAGTCTTTCTGTCGATACCACGGAGCTCGCCAAAATATCTCATCTGGTCCACAAGGGTATACTTTGGATAAAGTCCTCTTTCCTCGGCCAGATATCCTATGTTGCAGGTATCGAAATTAAGAGGCTTTCCATCCCATGTAACCTCTCCTCCATCTTTATCCAGCATGCCGAGAATCATTCTTATAGATGTTGTCTTACCGGCTCCGTTTGTACCAAGGAGAGCATACACTCCCGGCTTTGGCATTTCAAAGCTGATATGATCTACAACGATCTTCTCTCCATACTTCTTATAAAGATCCTTAACTACTAATGACATTTTTACATCCTCCCTGTTTTCTTCGTTCATAGTCGAATAAAGAATCGAAACATTTTTTACATGTATCACTTTATCATATAATTTTTTATTCGATATTTATCTGTTGTGAATGGAAACTAATCTGTCGTAAACTGCATTTTTTATCACAAACGAAATTATTTTAACATAAAAACCTTATTTATGGTATGGTTCATTATTAATTATCCTGTAGCCTCTGTAAATCTGCTCAAGAAGCACCACCCTCATAAGCTGATGGGGAAATGTCATCTCTGAGAAACTGAGATGAAAATCCCCACGACATGTAATCGAATTATGTAAACCAAGTGATCCTCCGATAATAAAAATAATATGGCTGATACCATTTATATTGAGGGACTTAAGTCTGTCTGCCAGCTTTTCACTGGACAGCTGCCGCCCATTAATCTCCAGGGTTATAACATAGCAGTCAGGAGTTCCTTTGGCAGGAATATGTTTTTCAAGCCGCTCCGCTTCCTTCTTCAGGATTAGCTCCACTTCGTTTTCAGAGGCCTTATCAGGAGTTTTCTCATCAGCAACCTCTATTATATTCAGACTGCAATATCTGCTTAGTCTTTTTGAGTATTCGGCTATGGCATCTCTGAAGAAGCCTTCCTTAATCTTACCAACACATAGAATGTCAACCTTCATAGTACAGTACCTTTCTTAATAATCAAAGTTTTTGTAGACAATTCATAAATCTTAACGTATCATTCCATTTATGGAAAAAACTATTAATAAAACCGTAAAAATCAAACAGAATAAATATGAAGAGCAATCATCAAAAGTCAGCAAAACTGTTATAAGGCGAGTGATCTTCACCATCCTGTCTTTTGTCTGCATGATCACTATCTTTCTATTTTCTTCCAGGAATGCGGTCCTCTCCACTCAGGACAGTCTCAGTGTGGGAATGACCATCGGTGATATTACCATAGAAGATTTTGATCAGTGGTCTGAGCCAGATCAGATTGAATTTGCAAGCTCTATTGATCATCCTGTGAGAAAGGCTGCCCATTTTACAGAATATACCATACTGGGCTGTCTTCTTTTTGGTGCCTGGTATGATAAAAAACATAAAATGAGAGCCATCAATCAGCTCCTTCCCATCATTATAGGTGCGCTTTACAGCTGCAGTGATGAAATGCATCAGCTGTTTATTGCCGGACGTTCAGGACAGATTACCGATATTTTGCTGGACACCTCAGGTGTTATATTCGGCGTACTTCTTATATCATTCATTCTGTTTATAATTCATAAGGGTCAGCGAGCTCGAAAGGCGCACTAATTCTTGTAATCTTCAGGACCTCTTCCATATCCTTACGGATCACTCCTGAGGATATGAGTTCTCCTGCGCCGAAGCGCTTCAGCTCATCATTAACCACACCATCATTTTCAACTATATAAAATAGAATTCCTCTTTTGTTAAGGCTCTTATTCAGCGCCACCAGCCTGTCTGCCGCTGTAATATCCACATTATTTATTCCACTTCCATGAATTATAACTACTCTTGTATTCTTATCTATAACTCTTTCAATATCTCTCACAAAGGTATCAATATTCGCAAAGAAAAGGCTTCCACTGAAACGATATATCAAAAGTCCCTGTATAGGTCTTGCATCTGAGTGTGCCTTCATGGAATAAAAGCCTTCATGTCCGGGGCGGATTCCAACATATGCCCTTGGTGGGGAAACCACCTGTCTGATAACAGATACAAAGGAAAGGATAACTCCTATCACAACGCCGTAAACCGTTCCAAAGAAAAGAACTCCCAGAGTCGCAGAAATGAATATGATAAAATCAGATTTACTTATCTTAAAGAGCCTTTTAGCCAAATGAAATTCGCAGGCTGAAAGCAGTGCCGCTACTATGATTCCCGTCAGTACAGGCACCGGCAGATATTTTATAAATCCGGTACAAAGAAGCAGGATTATAAGCATTGAAAAGGCCGCTGAAATACTCATGATATGAGAACGCCCACCGAACTGTCTTACTATGGTAGTTCTTGAAACACTGGCATTTACAGGACAACATCCGAAGGCTCCTGAGGTCATATTTGCCAGAGAATAAGCCAGTACCTCTCTGTCCGTCTTCAGATCATAACCGTCAGAGATAGCATTTGCCCGGGAAGCCAGCAAAGTTTCTGACATGATAACAAGCGCTATGGTAAGGGCCGAAAATCCCAGTTCCGGTAGGATTGTATAATCAATATGAAGCAGCTTGGGAAGAGGAAGCCCTGACTTTGTATCCGGAAGCAGCTTCACGCCGTACTTATCTATATGAAAGCGCACTGTGAGAACAGCCCCTATCATCATTGCAATTACGGACATTGGAACCTTTGGCGCAAGTTTTCTCATTATAAGAATTATGACTATGGTTGATATTCCAAGAATAAAAGAAACCAGATTAAAGTTTTTCAGTTCACGGCCCATGTGAACCACCAGTTCCGGAAGCTCTCCCGTTCCCGGTGAACCACCATAGAGCTTGGGAATCTGCATGGAAATGATTTCCAGACATATTCCGGTTATAAAACCGCCCATTACCGGGGTGGATATATACTTCACAGTTTTTCCGGCTTTTAGGAAATAAAACAGAAGGAGCCAGAGAGATACCAGAATAGTAAGCACCGGCACTGCTGCCACCGCTTCCTTTGATTCCGGAACTATTCCCAGCGATACAATGGTGGCACCTGTAAGTGCTGCAGGGGCTGCATCAACTCCGAATACAAAATCATAGGAGCTGGTAATGATTCCAAAAATAAGAATGGGAATCAGCGAACCATATAACCCGTAGATCATGGGGAGCCCTGCTATCTGTGCATATCCCATGGAAATGGGAATAGAAACAAGAGCCACTATGATACCGGAAATAATATCCTTTATCACATATGTTCCTTTGTAATTTGGAGGAAATTTAGATTTGATATAAGAATTAAAGTCCAATTTAACATTCACCACATTTTTTAGTTTACATAATTGCGTAAATACTGTATAATCCCTATGAAAAATATAAGGTATTTAGCACCTATATCATTATATGATAAAATATCACTTAATTTGTTACAAAATCTTTACAGAATTGTTAAATTCTGTTATCCTAACATAAGTGATATATTCGAAAAAACAACAAAAACAAAGGACATATAAAATGAATAAAAACAGAGATGAACTCGATGACGAGTTTGATGATGACTATGCTGATGAATCAATAGATGATTCATATGGTGAAGAAAAACACGGAGGTCTCATATCACTTCTGAAGGTACTAATGGTTATAGTGGTGATTGCACTGATATGCCTCTTTGGTGTCATATTTTATAACATTTTTCATAAGAAGGATAAAACAGATGATGAGCCTGTAATACCTCCTTCAAACGTAACTACTGCTACCGATGCCACTCCACTGATTCCTGATACTACAGAGATTGTTCCAAATGGTGATGCGGCAGAAATCCCGGAAGAAAGCTGGATGACAGGAAAAACCATTTATAATCCACAGATAACTGATAAAACCATACATCTTCCGGTTGCTGATCTTTCATTATTTGATCAGGAAATCCAAAATGAAGACGGTTCCGACACTTCCTCTAACGAAGAAGGCGAAGCTGCCGGTCCATGGGAGCAGGTTTCACTTATGCTGGACTCTGTGGAAGGTTCCATAAACTACACCTCTCCCGGAGTTCCATCAAAAACCCAGCAGCTTACAAGTACTTATATGGTGCTGGTTGATCTGGATACTGATGAAATAGTTGCTGAAAGAGAATGCGATAAGGTTGTAGCTCCTGCTTCTATGACTAAAATACTGACTGTACTTACAGCTCGTGATTTTATCACAGAGGAAAATATGGACGACACCTTTGTAATAACCAGAGAAATAACTGATTATGTAGATAAAAATGATTGTAGTGCCGTTGGATTTCTTCCGGATGATGTAGTAACCGTCCGTGACCTTCTTTACGGAACTATCCTATGCTCCGGTGCCGATGCTGCTCTCGGTCTTGCTGAGTACTGCTGCGGAACCCAGGAAGCATTTGTTGAACAGATGAATCTTAAAGTAAGCCAGCTTGGTCTTTCCGAAACTGCTCACTTCACAAATGTTGTAGGTATTTACAATGATGACCTGCACTGCACCATGAAGGATATGGCTGTAATACTTGGAATGGCTGTTCAGGATGATCTTCTAAGAGATGTACTGTCCAAGAGGAAATATACCACATCCACAAAGTATGAGGATTTAGGTTTCCCTGACGGAATCGAGATTTCAAACTGGTTCCTGAGAAGAATTGAAGATAAAGAAATGAATGGTAATGTTATCGCTGCCAAGACAGGATTTGTAAATGAATCTGGTTGCTGTGCAGCAAGCTACTATGAAGCAAATAGCGGAAAACGTTATATCTGCGTAACAGGAAATGCCTTCAGTTCATGGCGTGCAATATATGATCATGTAGCTGTTTACAGATCGCTTATACCATAAGAAAAAAGAGTGTCGCTTACGCGGCACTCTTTTTTACAATTATCTATCCTACTCTCTACCATCCCAGCAGTATGTGCAGAGCTTATCTCTGTCCATTCCTGTTGCTGCTATCATATCATCAAGTCTGTTAAATGCAAGAGTTGTAAAGTTCAGCTTCTGGCGGATTCTCTCAAGCATAAGATGATATCTGTCAGAATCCGGATTAGCGTAATCATCAAGAATAGTTCTGTCTACATCCTCTCCCTCTTCCTGAGATATAACCTGTCTTGCGATCAGCTCCATCTCTGAATTTGATCTGGAGAAGTTAATATACTTACATCCGAACAAAAGTGGTGGACAGGCAGGTCTGATATGAACCTCTTTTGCTCCGCTTTCATAAAGGAATTCTGTAGTTTCTCTAAGCTGTGTTCCACGAACTATGGAGTCATCTATAAGAAGAAGCTTCTTACCATCTATAAGCTCATGTACAGGAATAAGCTTCATCTTAGCTATAAGATTTCTCTTATCCTGATGAGTTGGCATAAATGAACGTGGCCAGGTAGGTGTATACTTAACAAATGGTCTTGAGAAAGGAACTCCCGATCTGTTTGCATAACCCATGGCATGAGCAGTTCCTGAATCAGGCACTCCTGCTACTGCATCTATATCATCTCTTGTGAAGCCGTCTCTCTTTGCCAGAGAGTCACCACATCTGTATCTCATTTCCTCAACAGAAAGTCCTTCGTATCTTGCTGAAGGATATCCATAGTAAACCCAGAGGAATGTACATATTCTCATCTTCTCGCCAGGCTTTTCCATGGTGGTAACAGCTTCCGGAGTCATTACTGCTATCTCTCCGGGACCCAGTTCTCTGTAATCCTTATATCCAAGATTCAGGTATGAGAAGGATTCAAATGCTGCACAATATCCTTCTCCCTCCTTCTGACCAACAACTACAGGAGTTCTTCCGAATTTATCTCTTGCAAGATAAACTGCATCCTGTGTCAGAAGGATAATGGTCATAGATCCCTCTATAACATCCTGAGCATATTTGATACCCTCTATTATATTGTCCTTTTTATTAATAAGGGCTGCTGTAAGCTCTGTCTTGTTTACTTCACCGGTGCTCATCATCTGAAAATGAGATCCACCGCTTTTAAATACCTCAGCAATAAGTGCATCGGAATTATTTATCTTACCAACTGTAGTGATAGCATATGTTCCATGATGTGAACGAACAAGAAGTGGCTGTGGATCATAATCAGATATGCAGCCAATTCCGAGATTTCCTTCCATCTCATGAACATCAGAACTAAACTTACTTCTGAAAGGGGCATTTTCAATATTATGAATTGCTCTGTTAAATCCATTTCTTCCATGAACTACCATACCTGCTCTTCTCGTTCCAAGATGAGAATGATAATCAGTTCCGTAAAAAAGATCAAAAACTGAATCGCCTTTAAGTGCTGTAGCAAAAAATCCGCCCATAATTTCCTCCAAATGATTAAATCATTTTATTTTATAATAAACAGCCTTCGCTGATTATTTACCTGCTTCAACTACTGCATCTGCAAGAGCCTCAAGTCCCGGCATGTCAGATTCCTTTAAGGTTGATCTGATGGTAAGTGTAGCATCAAGAATCTCTACATTCTTCCAGCCTTCGATTATACCCTTCATTGTTCTTGCAGCGCTTGGAGCCCATGATCCATTTTCAAGGAGAGCAACCTTTCTATTCTGATAAGTCTTTGCCGTAAGATGTGTAAGGAAGTCATGCATAGGAAGGAACACTCCTGCATCGTAGCTTGATGAACAAAGCACCATACGATCATATCTGAATGCATCCTCAACACATTCTGCCATATCCTCTCTGCAAAGATCGGAAATAGCAACCTTTTCTCCTTTAGCTTCAAGCATCTCAGCAAGCTTTTTAGCTGCCTTTGCTGTATTTCCATGGATTGATGCATATGCAACAAACACACCATGGGTTTCAGGCTCATATGAACTCCATATATTATATGTATCAAGATAATAGCTAAGCTCTGTTCCCGGCATTGGAAGCACAGGTCCGTGAAGAGGAAGTATCTTCTCTATTTCCAGAGCTGCTGCCTTCTTAAGAAGGTTCTGAACTGACATTCCATACTTTCCTACTATTCCGAAATAGTAACGTCTTGCTTCACATGCCCAGCCTTCAGGATCATCAAAATCCAGAGCACCGAATTTACCAAAAGCATCAGCTGAGAAGAAAACCTTCTCACTTGCTTCATAGGTCATCATAACCTCAGGCCAGTGAATCATAGGAGCAAGGATAAACTGAAGAGTATGAGATCCCAGAGAAATGGTATCCCCCTCTTTTACTACTACCTTTCTGTCTTCTATATCAAGATCATCAAAAAACTGTGGAAGCATGCTGAAGGTCTTTGCATTACCAACTATCTGAGCTTCAGGAAATGCCTCAATGGCAGCCTTAAAGCTTCCGGAATGATCCGGCTCAATATGCTGTACAACCAGATAATCCAGCTTTCTTCCATCCAGAGCTTCCTTCACATTTCCAAGCCATTCATCGGTTTTATGAGCATCCACAGTATCCATAACTGCTGTCTTCTCATCCAGAATAACATATGAATTATATGCTATACCCTCCGGAACTATATACTGACTTTCAAAAAGATCTATCTCCCTGTCATTTACACCTACATACTTAATTGAATCTGAAATATTCTCCATCATTTTAACCTCCTCCTATATTAAAAAATATATTGATACTCTACTATAAATGACTCTCATTCGCAACTTTAAAATCATTGTTTCTGTATAAATAATCACTTTGGAAGTCCATTTTTAAACTCATTCAGCCAGCCGGTGAAATGCTCATCTGTTGAATAATCCAGCACTGCATCATACCTTTTTATGCCCAGATAAGTACTGTCATCCACTGCATTTCTGTCATTTATGGTTTCAGCTGCAAGACTTTTGCCCACATAGGTTTTTAGCTCAGGATAGATATCGCACATTGGAGCGGTATATACATCTGCCTCCTCTGCCATTTCCAGAATTATCCTCATGGTGCCGACTTCCATATCTGTCATGCCGTAACTGTTCTTATTATGATATTCTTCAAAATACTGCGTCGTTGCAGCATTTTTATTTGCAGGAAGTGAGCCGGAAAGACATGCCAGCTTCATGTTATTTTCTTCCTCAAGTATCCATTCAAGGAATATAGCACATGCTTTATCACTTGTCTCATCTCTTTTTATAACAGCAATTCCGGTATCATCCACAGGGCAGATTTTATCCTGTCCCTTAAACTGTGGATATGGGATTATCTGATATTCACCCTTCAGAAGTGCATCTCCCGAGGTAGCTGCATCTCCCTCTGTAGCATTGAAATCACTGAGTGCTGAAGTTTCAGAGCTTTTCATACTTGCTATGGTAATGTTTCCTTCATTCATATCAGTAAGTCTGTCACTCTTCATAAAATAATTAGCGCCATGCAGTGATGCAGTATAGTAATTATCCCAAAGGGTTCTCATTACGCCCCCTTCAGTTCTTATAACAGGCTTACGATCCTCCATAGTCAGAAAACTCATTCCAAGTTGTCTGCTTCCAACGAAAACATATTCACTTACATCATCTATTCCATAAAGGCTGAGACCATCCATTTCTTTAAAGAAATTTGATCCTACACTGTTTAAACCTTCCCAGGT
>CADBMW010000011.1 GCA_902795855.1 uncultured Lachnospiraceae bacterium | reverse complement strand
TAAAGAAAGAAAGTATGCCAGTATCAGAATTATTGGAGGTAACGAAACAGACGCATAATGATTGGGGAGAACCGAGAAGAAGACTTATAGAAAAGGGTATTATAGATGGTTCAATTCGTGGAGAGATAAAAATAGTATTACCTCGCTTTAAAGAATATGTTGAAAAAAAGCAAGTGTTATAATCGAGAAATATATCAGTAGGAGAGAAATCAATATGAGGAAAATCAGCAAAAAGCTATGTGGAGTAGTGCTTGCGGGGGCTATGGCACTTTCCCTGGCAAATGGTTTCGGTGGGGTTAAAAGCGTAAATGCAGCTGAAATAGAGGTGAGGGAGAATAAGGAAAATGCTTCTACCTCTGACATGATTCTTGTTGGAGTTAAGGGAAAGGACGTTACTTCTTCCTTGCAGGAAATGCTTGACATTATCAATGAGGAAAGAAGAAAGGTTTGCTGCGAGGAGCATATTCCTGATCCAAATAATAAAAACAGAAATCTGACTGAGAGCGATTACCATGAGCTGCAGATTGGATACGGCTGTCTGAATACTGCCATGATAAGGTCAGCAGAAGCGGCTGTATTTATGGATCATACCAGACCAAATGGAACCTCATGGTCCTCAGTTTTGTATTATTTTAATTCATCTGCTTCAGGTGTTGCAGAGAATCTTGCGTGGTCCAATGAGTATTCTTCTAACCTGGATCTGTGGTTAGGTGAAAAGGATGCCTATCTTGGCAAAGAATCCGGTGTGACCGGACACTATAAGAGTCTGATAAATCCCAATTATCATTACATAGGACTGGCCTCCTTTAATACTTCATCTGACAATACCATTTATACAGTTAGCGGGCATAATTACAAATGTGACTGGACAACCACTGCCGGTGATTTTGCTGTGTCTGATATCCCGGTAACTAACCTGAATGGAAAGATGAATAAGGAAGTTATCCAGAAAATGCAGGTGCCTCTTTCATCTATCAAAGAGGTCGATATAGACGGTGAGGCTATCCTGGGTGAGGATGACACAAATAAGTTCGAGCTTCTGGCAGATGTGTATTATGAAGATATAGATTACAGCGGCTCAAAATATAACACTATTAAAGACTGCATAGTTTATGATGGTGTTACATGGACTTCATCAAATGAAAATGTAATATCAATTGATAATGACGGAAATGCTACTGTAAATAGCATAGGCGAGTCCACTATAACAGCTTCCATAGGTACCGGAAGTAACAAGAAAACCGTATCTAAGCTGGTTAAGGTGGGGCTGCCTGAAGGGGCTACCGTTAAAGAGCTGGATACTATAACTGTAGAATCCCGCAAGGCTCCCACACTTCCTAAAAAGGTTCCTCTTGATATCGGAAATGGAAAAACAATCGATATAGATGTGACCTGGGATCTGGACTCATATAGTGATGCTGACCTTGATACATTATTTAAGAGTAACGATTTTACTGTTACAGGAAAGGCATATGACTTTGATGTTACACAGAAGGTTCATGTAAAGCCAACAACTATAGAGAGTGTTTTCACTGTTCCGGCGAAAACCACTACAAATTCAGGAACCAAACCTACATATCCAAAAGCTTATATTGATCTGGCTAATACAGTTCAGCTATATGATCTGGATGTGACCTGGGATGAAGACTGGTCAACATATTACATGTCCAGAAAGGGTGGAACATTTACATTAACCGGAAAAACTACAAGAGCATTTCCGACGGATGAAGATGAGGCAATCCAGCCTGAAGTAAGTGCAAAACTTGTGGTAAATCCTGCCACAGTTAAAACCATCAAATTCGACAGCTACGAAGTTACCACTCCAAGTGGTACTGCGCCGACCCTTCCATATCCTACGGTAACCTGGTCAAATGGGGATGTAGATACAGCCCAAAATCCGGCTCCGAAGGAATATGGATACATGGTCTGGGATGATGCCGACAAGGAAGATTATAAAGCAACTTACGGTGGTACATATACGATTACAGGTCATTATCACGATGCTATAAATAATGTAAATTATGATGATGTAGTAGTGACGGTAAATGTTATCCCGAAGGTTGCCACAGAGATTCATGCTTCAAAACTTCCTCTTCAGAAGATAGCCAAACCATTTGACTGCGGTGGGGCTAACCTCACTATCAAATATGACAATGGAGAAGTAGTAGTTAAGAGCCTTGCTGACCTGGTTACCAGCGGTGACGTGGTAATAACTGGATTTGATAAGGATGTTCTGGGACAGCAGACCATTACCATCACATTTAATGAAGTGAATAATAACTATGACAGTGATATAGCCATTAAGGAATCCGTTGATGTAAAGGATAGGATAGCCGAGACGGTTGTGGTTGTTACAGAGCCGGACAAAACAGAATACATCGAAGGACAGGACTTAGATCCTACCGGAGCTACCATCAGAGTTGATTATGATAATGGTACTTCGGAAACATTAGATGTGACCACTAAAATGCTTTCCGGTTACGATAAAACTAAAATCGGTAATCAGGTTATCACTGTAACAAAGGATGATAAGAGCGATACATTTACTGTAAATGTTCGTGCGAAAATGGTACAAACCATGTATATAACTCAGCCGGAGAAGCTGGAATATATAGAGGGTGAGGCATTCAGCTTCAAGGGATGTTCCCTGTATTTGTTCTATGATAATGACACCAATGAAGTCATGACGAGTGATAGTTTGTCGAGCGATGACTTCACGTTCAAGCTATATGATTCTGATAAGGCTGAGATTGTATCACCGGATTCTGAGGCCCTGCTAAAGAGTCTTAAGTCAGGCAAATATAGTATGAAGTTCTTCTACAAGAACATGCCTCTTTACACAAAGGATGATCTGGATGCGGGAACAACTGTGGACTCAGGAAGTCTGGTGAGATTTTCGGTAAAGAAGCTGGAGAGAGATGCAGCTGCAGTTCTTCCGGAAGACACTGAAACTGATTTTGGAGCTGACGCAACAGATGAAGATATCATTTCTGAAATAGAGGGAACGGTTATCTCAGTTCCTTGTGCAGATGGCGAAGTTATAAGTGTAACTGTCACTGAAGATATGGTGGAGGCTCCGAAGACTCTGTCAGAGGATACAGCCACTGATGAGGAAAAGGAAATGATAGCCCTGGCAGCCAGTGAGAATAAGGAAGTTAAGAGAATAGATATCTGTCTCGCCGAGTCTGCCGAGGGTGAGAAGTTATATACATCAGTTTATGTTTTCGTAGCTAAGAAGGATCAGGGCAAGGCAGATGAGGGCGGTTCTGGACAGGGCGGTTCTGGAGACGGACAGCAGGGTGGCACTTCTGAGCAAGGAGGCTCCGGAACATCTCAGCAGGGCGGAACAGATAATGGTTCAAATCAGGCTGCCCCTGGACAGAGCAAAGCTCAGGAGACTGCTCCGG
>CADBMW010000010.1 GCA_902795855.1 uncultured Lachnospiraceae bacterium | reverse complement strand
CTCCCCATAAATGTCCTTTTTTAGGAACAACTGTATCAGAAGCTGAAATCTCTGTTTTACCATTTTCATCTGAAAAATATTTTCCGCAGGTAGAACAGATATAATACTTAATATTTCCGTCTGCTTCACAGGTATTTGCAACCGCCGGTTTCTCTGTCAGAACATGTGCCCCCAGAGGAAGCTCAACTGTTTTTGTCTGTGTTGAAAATTTGCTATCCTGAAATACAGCAGTATATTTTTTAGTTCCCTTTGACTTACATGTAGGCTCAGTAATAATCTGTGAATCACTTTTCTGCAGAGTATAAACTTCCTCTACCTTACAAGAGATTCCTGTATTATTGCTGCAGATGATAGTTGCTGTACATTTTGAATAATCATCAGCCCATTCATATACCGGTTCTCCCCATCTATGCCCCAGAGCATTAATCTCTACTATATCTTCCTGATCTGTAAATTCTGTATCCGTAAAATGCGCCGTATAGGTTTCACTTCCCTTCTCTGTACAGCTGGCTGTTGTTTCCGAAACTGACACATCAACAGTTTTTTCGTATTTTAAAACTTCCTTACAAACTGTACACTTAACAGTTGCCTCTGCATATTCATGATTCTTTCCCCATGTGTAAACAGGATTTCCAGGACTATGAACATGTGCCGGATCAACACTTGCGGCATAAAACTTGGTTACTTCCATAGCTGAAAGCTGATCATTTGTAGCAAGTGTCTGATCAACTGTTTCATCTTCCTTATATGCATGATATAAAGCTACTGCTGCACCTACAAGTCCTGCCTGATAATCCAGGGCAACCTCATTTGTCTCATAGTTTTCAGCATTATCATCTATTGCATCACTGGAGGTAGGGCCACCAACCAGAGTACCCACCAGAGTATGTGCAAGAGGTGTTGTTTTATTTGAACTTACGTTATTGTAGCCTGAGGCTGCTCTGTGATGAGGATATAATATAGTTCTTTCGTTATATCCCACAACATAGCATTTGGATGCCGGATTATTTCCCAGGATATAATTCATCTGACCTCTTGCCCATGACTTATATGTATTCGTACCATTTTTCATGTCAGAGGTAAGAGCCAGATACTGAAGTGCAGCATTATATCTTGCTGTTCCCCAGTCAGCAACATATGCAAAGCCTGCCGGTGTTTTGGCATTCATTCTGTTGGATATAAGGGTACTGAGTCTGCTGTCATTCGAGGAAAGCATGGCAGCCGCCCACACCTCATTCCAGCACAGTGTCCAGCCCACAGAAGCATTTGTCATATATGAATTAAACTTGTTTAAGTAAGTGTTATCAGAGGATGCCTTATTTATCCAGTAGCAGGCAAGAGCCAGATCATCTTCCCAATTTGTACCATTATAAAAATTGAAGGCATACGGAGACTGTCCGGAACCGGATTTATTATTTGTCTCTGCATACTCCAGCAATGCCTTGGCATACTTAAGGCTTTCATCATCATCAAATATATATGCATGAATAGCAAGAGCTGCAGCAGTTTCTGCAACTATATCCGTACAAGGCGTTGAAGCACTTGTAAAATAGATATAAGAATTCCTATCCGACTGATTCTCAGGTTTTCCCCAGTAAGAATGATCTACATTACCATCACCAACCTGATAACAAAAGGCTTCTACCTTTCCATTATTATCCATGACGGTACATTTTTTAAAGTACTCTGCAAAGCGATTCAGATGAAGCTTCATATGGTCACTCTGACCCAGTTCATCAAAATCATCTTTATAATCAACATATATCATTCCCAGTAATGACGCCGCATAGGCCTGAGGAAGTCCAAACTTCGGATGATCTCCGGCATCATGGTAACCGCCTGATAAATCTATGGTTTTTCCATTATATGTAGCTGAGTCATATACATGACAGTCATCTCTCCATGAAACTCCGGTCTTCTCCCCTACATCCTTACCACACATATTTATATCATAGAAATAAAGGGACTCCTGAAGAAGTCTGGCATAGTTCGCCTTTGTATCATATCCATAATCTGTTATGCCATCTACTATCTCTCCGCCGCCGGATGTACCGCTGCCTGAACCTTTAAATTCATCAAAGGCATTTTCTGTTGTACTGTAATAAACTGAAATGGAAGTTACCGAGGAACCGGTATAAGAAAACTTAGAACCATCTGGTGTTGAAAAAGAACTTCCGTTATAAATAGTTGGGGAGTCCAAAGTATAGACATATAATGTATTTCCATCTTTAAAGCTTGCTAAATGATTCCAGGTTGGATCGTTATTTAAAGCTTTTTCTATATTACTGCCTGTAGTTATTACTGCAATCCAGTCCTTAACGGTCTCACCTGATTTATTTTCAATACTTAAGGTATATTCAAAATAATTACCACTTGCTGTAACCTGATTATAAGATCCCGACACCTTTGAAGCATCACATACCCCATAATCGCCTATTCCTTCAGCCTGCACCTCTTTTACAGGCGAAAAGGTAAAGATGCTAAATACCATAGATAAAGCAAGTATTATGCTGAGTGTTTTACACTTTATTTGTCCCATGTCGGAACCTCCTCTATATTCTATATTCTTTATTATTTATTACATATTGATATGTACCATCGTTGTTACTATTCGTGGTTATTCTAATCTATTAATCTCAAGCTTTAAATCGCTGCATTTTCAACATATGCATATAAAGCCTCTTTAAGAGGTTTTATATTTGAACGGCTGACCGGAAGTGAAATATCTCCATCAGGACCATCCATCACAACCTCGGATTTAACCATTTTTTTCACCTTCGCCAGGGAGACCAGGTATCCCCTGTGAATTCTGAAAAAACCATCCCCACTCAGCTGCTGCTCAAAATCACCGATATTATATCTTATAAGATAATTTCCTTCTGTGGTATAGATCATGACATATTGATTCTGAGCCTCAAAATAGACAATCTCCGAAACATTCAGAAGAATCTCTTCGCCCTCTTCTTTGATCATTATCTGTCTTTTGCTCTTACTCTTATCCATAACAAATCTGAGAACTTCCCGAAGCTTATCTTCCTTAACAGGTTTAGTCAGGTATCTCAGAGCATTAACCTCATAGCCCTCCAGTGCATATTCCACATGTCCCGTAAGAAAAACTATATATACACTTTCGCTTCTCTCACGAATCTTTTTCGCCAGAGTTATACCGTCCATAGCAGGCATTTCAATATCCAGAAAGAATACATCATATGGATTCTTATCATGTGCTGTCAGAAGCTTATTTCCATCCGAATAAGCATCTACTATAACATCCATACTTCCCGCCAGTTTATCTATCATATCCCGGGCTTGAACACGGAACTTTTCTTCATCATCACATACTGCAATTCTCATTTCACCCCCCTCCAAGTAGTCAATTCGCATACCCAAAATTCTAACATAAATCACCCATGAGTCAATAGGTTCATTTCTATTTTGAGTCAATCAGAACCGTCCCTTTTGACTCACTTGTATATCATGGACAACTTTGTTAAACTAATAAGCATATATAAAATAAAAAAAGGAATTCAAAATGACATATACGGTAAGAAAAATTAAATGGGACAGGATCTGGATTCGTTTCTTTATGAATGAAACTGACATACCGGCCTCAACCAGTTTCTATCTGGTGAGTATGAATGGTAATCTTAAGTTTAAGCTGGTCCCTTCTGAGGATGATCCTCAGGAATTCAAAATCAATATAACTAATCCCGGAAACTGCGAAATGCTTCCATGTGCTGTTTATAAACTGGAGGCTGTTACAGGCGGTACTGAACAAAAAACCGTTACAGGTGGTACTGAGCAAAAAACCGTGGCAGGCAGCACGGAACCTGAAGCTGTTAACTGCAGTATTGCAAATCCGGGCAGATGTAACCGCCAGTTCGTTTATTTCCATAGTGAACGGGCCTACAGGGTTCAGTTTTCTGCCAGAAATGGTTTCAAGATTAAAACCAGCGACATCAGACTAAAGAATCAGGGTATTATAAAAACTCTCTCTTCTCTCATCAGAAGGGGCAGGCATAATTTTGCAAAGATGATTCTTCGTAACATATATAATGTGGAGCATCTCATCTTTCACAGGAAAAAGAATCTAAATGCCATAATGAGCAGAAAGGTTCATGAACATCCTAAGGAACTGGCTTATCTTTATAATCTAAAGAAT
>CADBMW010000009.1 GCA_902795855.1 uncultured Lachnospiraceae bacterium | reverse complement strand
TAAGGGAGTTATGGGTGTTATGTCTCTGGGAGCAAAGCAGGGAGATACAGTTAAATTCTCTTTTGAAGGACCTGATGAAGAAACAGAAATGGCTGCGGTTAAAGAATTCGTAGAAGCAAATCTGTAACTAACGGTGAGTAAATCAGCCCATCCTTATTTCCCTGTCAAAGGAGATAGGGATGGGCATCTGTTGTTGGAGGAGATGATATGAGAGATCTGGATTACCTGACACTTCTAAGTCATGAGTTTCCAACTGAAAGAAGCTGTGCGGCAGAAATGATAAATCTGAAAGCTATCATGGCATTACCGAAAGGAAATGAGTATTTCTTTTCGGATATTCATGGTGAGTATGAAAGCTTTATCCACCTTATGAGAAGTGCTTCCGGTGTAGTCAGATCCAAGATTGAAGAAACCTTCGGCCGTCTTATGGCGGAGGAGGATCAGAAAAATCTGGCAAGGCTCATTTACTATCCCCGGGAGGTTCTTCCGGATATGAAGCGAAGGGGTGAGCTGAGTGATGAATGGTATGGAAGAACCATTCACAGTCTTATCATGCTTTGCCGTGAGGTGGCATCTAAATATACCAGATCAAAGGTGAGGAAAAAGCTTCCCCATGAATTTGGTTATGCCATAGATGAGCTGATTCATACAGATGAATCTGAACCTGATAAAAGGCTTTATTATCATGAGATAATAAATGCCATTATAGAGGTTGAAGCGGGAGATGAGTTTATAATAGCTCTTTCCGATCTGATCCAGTCCCTTCTTATAGACAGGCTTCATATCATAGGAGATATCTTTGACAGAGGTCCAAGAGCAGACTATGTAATGGACGAATTGATTAATTTTGAAAATGTAGATATTGAGTGGGGAAATCATGATGTCAGCTGGATGGGAGCGGCAGCGGGAAACACAGCCTGCATTGCCACGGTCCTCAGAATAGCTACAAATTATAACTGCTTCGATGTACTGGAGGATGGCTATGGAATAAACCTCAGACCTCTTTCCATGTTTGCGGCATCTGTATATAAGGATGATGAATGCACATCCTTCAGACCACATCTTCTGGACGATAATAAGTATGATTCTGTAGATCCGGAGCTGGCTGCAAAAATGTGTAAAGCCATTACGGTTATAGAATTAAAACTGGAAGGCCAGCTTATAAAAAGGCATCCGGAATATAACATGTCGGACAGACTTATGCTGGAAAGAATAGATTATGCTAAGGGTACGGTTGAAATAGATGGTAAGGAATATGAAATGAATGATAAGCATTTTCCTACTATTGATCCGGCAGATCCACATGCCCTCACAAAGGAGGAGCAGGAACTGATAGAAACCCTTAAGTATTCATTTCTTCACAGCCGCCGGCTTCAGAAGCATGTAAGGTTTTTATACTCTCACGGAAGCTTATACAGGATATACAATAATAACCTTCTTTTCCATGGTTGTATTCCAATGGATGAAAAGGGGGACTTTGTTGTACTGACAACAAGCGAAGGAAGATACTCCGGACAGGATATGATGGATTTCTTCCAGGAAAAGATAACAGATGCATATTTTTTGAAAATGGATGACGAACCGAAGAAAAAGCAGGATGCACTGGACCTGATGTGGTATCTATGGGCAGGACCTTTGTCACCTCTCTTCGGAAAAGACAGAATGGCCACATTTGAACATATTTTTATTTCAGATAAGTCCATGTCTGTGGAACATTATAATCCATATTATGAATACTCTAAGCAGGCTGAGTACTGCGACAAGATATTTGAAGAATTTGAAATGAATCCTGAAGGGGCACATATCATAAATGGTCATGTGCCTGTGAAGGTTACAAAGGGTGAAAAGCCCGTTAAAGCTGACGGAAAGCTTTATGTAATAGATGGAGGCCTATCTAAGGCATATCATGGCACCACCGGAATAGCCGGTTATACACTTATTTTTAATTCTCATCACCTGGCTCTGGCCGAACATAGAGAGTTTGACAGGGATGGGGATAATACACCGGAAATGTTTATTACGGAGACCATGAGACATAGAATACTCGTTCGGGATACAGATATCGGAAAGGAGCTTGGAAAGCAGATATTTGATCTTGAGGAGCTGCTGGAATGCTATAAGATGGGTCTGATAAAGGAAAGAAAAAACTGAGAGGAGGTATGTGTTTAAATGATAATTTTAGAAGGAAAAGCTGTATTTGAAGGCGTTGCAATTGGAAGACTTTCCATTTACAAAAAATCTGAGCAGTCAGTCAAGAGGGAAAAGGTTGAGGATACCGATGCTGAAATAAAGAGATATGAAGCAGCCAGAGAGATGGCTATAGGTCAGCTGCAGGCACTTTATGACAAGGCTGTAAAGGAAGTTGGCGAGGCGAGTGCGGAGATATTTGAAGCTCATCAGCTTATGGTGGATGATGGGGATTATATTGATTCCGTTGAAAATATCATTTCCACTCAGGGGGTTAATGCTGAATATGCAGTAGCTGAAACCGGAGATAATTTCCAGAAAATGTTCCTGGATATGGAAGACGAGTATTTCAGAGGACGTGCTGCAGATATTAAGGATATAACAGAAAGAATAATAAATTGTCTTTCAGGTGCAGGGGGTGGCGGAATCGAAGCAGATGAACCTGTTATAGTTGTGGCAGATGATCTGGCTCCGTCAGAAACTGTTCAGATGGATAAGGATAAGATACTTTCTTTCGTTACAGTCCATGGATCAGCTAACTCTCATACTTCAATTCTTGCCAAGACCATGAATATTCCTGCTATCATCGGATGCGATATTCCGCTTACTGATGAAATGGATGGAAGAGATGCCATAGTGGATGGATTTGAAGGCAAGGTTTACATTGATCCGGACCCTGAGGTTCTTGTTGAAAAGAAGAAGATAGTTCTTCAGGAGCAGGAGAAGAAGGCGCTGCTTGAGCAGTTAAAGGGTAAGGACAATGTTACACTGGATGGCCAGCATATCAATCTCTATGCCAATATAGGAAATACAAAGGACCTGGCACTGGTTCTTAAAAATGACGCCGGCGGTATTGGGCTTTTCCGATCAGAGTTTATTTACCTTGGTTCGGATGATTATCCTACAGAGGACGAGCAGTTTGCTATCTATAAGCAGGTTGCTGAAACCATGGCAGGAAAGAAGGTTATCATACGTACCCTTGATATCGGCGCTGATAAGCAGGCAGATTATTTCCAGCTTCCCCAGGAAGAGAATCCTGCTTTAGGACTCAGAGCCATAAGAATATGTCTTACAAGACCAGAAATATTTAAGACGCAGCTTAGAGCAATACTCAGGGCTTCTGCCTTTGGAAAAATCTCTATCATGTTCCCGATGATTATTTCAGTTGGGGAGGTTAAGAAGATTAAGGAGATAGTAGCTGAGGTTGAGAAGGAGCTGGATGATGCTGGTATCACCTATGACAAGGATATCGAGCTTGGTATCATGATCGAAACACCTGCTGCAGTAATGATGGCAGAGGAACTTGCTGAGGAGGTTGATTTCTTCTCAATCGGAACTAATGATCTGACTCAGTATACACTGGCTATAGATCGCCAGAATCAGAGTCTGGATGAATTCTACGATCCACACCATCCGGGACTTTTAAAGATGCTTAAGATGGTAGTTGATGGTGCTCATAAGGGTGGAGCTTGGGCAGGTATCTGTGGTGAGCTTGGTTCAGATCTTTCACTTACAAAAGAATTCCTGGCTATGGGATTTGATGAGCTTTCGGTATCACCGGGAAGAATTCTTCCACTTAGAAAGACGGTTCTTGAGACTAACGTAGCAGAGTATAAGAAAGAAAAAGGATATGTTTGATCATAAACAACTCAGATAGCTGATACATGTTATACATCGTGGAGAAATACATATGCTTACAGAAGAACGAAAATCGCTTATATTAAAAGAATTAGATGAGAAAAAGACGGTAACAGTCCAGGAGCTGAAGGTAAAATTCAACGTATCAGAATCGACTATTCGAAGAGATATAACAGTCCTGAATCGGGAAGGAAAGCTTGTAAAGGTTTTCGGCGGTGCCGTGGCACTGGAGGAAGGAAATCATAATGAAGAATTGTCGATGATCGCAAAGGAATCCATTAATAAGGATGAGAAGCTTCGGATTGCAGAATATGCCGCTTCCCTTATTTTACCCGGCGATTATGTGTATATAGACTCTGGAACGACCACCGGAAATATCATCAGATATATAACTGAAAAAAAGGCAACCTATGTTACCAATGCGGTGACACATGCCAGAGATCTGGTGCGTCGAGGTTTTAAAGTTTTCCTGATAGGAGGAGAGCTGAAAGAAAACACTGAAGCCATAGTCGGGGCAGATGCCATACTTCATATTCAGAAATATCATTTTTCAAAGGGCTTTTTTGGAACCAATGGTATCAATATGAAGCTGGGACTTACGACTCCGGATGTGAGAGAGGCGCTTATTAAAAGAGTCGCCATAGAAAATACGCAGGCGGGTTCCAGGTACATCCTGGCAGATCATGATAAATTCGGTTTATCTTCTGCGGTAACCTTTGCTGATTTTGGCGGGATTGTGGTGATAACCGATAAGAATCCCGGTGACATATATAAGAAGGCTATGGAAGTCAGGGTTGTGTAATAGCTCTGGGATACGGTGCAAAGCACCGTATCCCAGAGCTTTTGTGCTATATCGCTTTCAGCAATATGCAATCCCTGATAAATAGTGTTCACGAAGGTAAGAGTGTTCAGGCAACACGTGTGAAAAATATTTATAAAATGACTCGTAACTGGTTCCTGGATAATGATCTTCAAATGAGTTACAAGAGCGAGGATGAAAGAATTGAAATTCAGGATAGAGCGGCAGTTGCCTGGGACAAGATAATGAAGTATAATGTATCGAGGCTTTCACAGGTTCAGATCGAAATAAAAAGACTGGATACATTGAAATATAACGGGGCATCTGATAAAGAGATTAAGAAGCAGAATGACAAGCTTATAGCTGCCTGCAGGACTTATATGAAGAATACAAGCCTTCCGGCAGAGGGCGACAGTCTGGTAAGACTTGGTCTTAAAACCGTATCAATATGACTGCTAAAAATATGGTCATGAATCAGAAAAAAGCCGTACATCAGCCACAAATGGCATAAAGAAATATAGAAAGAGACGGATTTATGAACATTACAAAAAAAATAGCTGAAGAACTTGAAGTTAAGGAGACACAGGTAGAGGCTGCGGTTTCATTGCTGGATGAAGGCTGTACAGTTCCATTTATAGCCAGATACAGAAAGGAAAAGACCGGAGCGCTGAATGATGAACAGCTCAGAAAGCTTTCAGAGAGACTGACCTATCTCAGAAATCTGGAAGAAAAGAAGCAGACTGTTATTTCCACCATTGAGGAACAGGAGAAAATGACACCTGAACTTATGAAGGAAATAGAAGCAGCTGAAACTCTTGTAGCACTTGAGGATATTTACAGACCGTATAAACCAAAGAGAAGAACAAGAGCAACCATAGCCAAGGAAGCAGGTCTTGAACCTCTGGCAAATCTTATACTTCTTCAAATGACAGACAAATCCCTGGAGGAAGAAGCTAAGAGTTATGTAAACCAGGAGAAAGGCATTGAAGATGTGGATGCTGCCATTAATGGTGCAGCAGATATAATAGCCGAGGAAGTCAGCGATTCGGCTGATTATAGAACCTGGATAAGAGAGAAAACATTTAAAGAAGGAACCATTAAATCTGTTGCCAAGGATGAAGAGGCAAAATCTGTTTATGAAACATACTATGATTTTGAAGAGAGTGTTTCAAAGATAACAGGCTATCGTATCCTTGCAATCAACCGTGGTGAGAAGGAAAAATTCCTTACGGTTAAAATAGTGGCTCCGGAATTTGATATAGTAAATTATCTTGAAAAACAGATGATCGATAGCAAGGTACTTTCTGGAAAGAAGCAGAGCAAAGAAGAGTACCTTGTTTCTGCTGTAAAACCACAGGAGTCTGATCTTCCATGGACAGCTCAGGTTATTGCAAATGCCATTATCGATTCCTATGACAGACTTATAGCACCTGCTATAGAAAGAGATATACGTTCCGAGCTGACTGAAAAGGCAGAAGACGGAGCTATAGAAGTATTCGGAAAAAATCTTACACAGCTGCTTATGCAGCCACCAATTTCCGGACAGACAGTTCTTGGCTGGGATCCGGCCTTCAGAACAGGCTGTAAGCTTGCGGTAGTAGATGCAACAGGAAGAGTTCTGGATACTGCGGTTATTTACCCTACAGCACCTACTAATGAGAAAAAGATTGCAGATGCAAAAGCACTTCTGAAAAGATTTATAAAGAAATATGGCATAACACTTATTTCCTGTGGAAATGGTACAGCATCCAGAGAATCCGAACAGATCATAGTTGAACTGCTTCATGAGATTCCAGAGGACGTGAGCTATATCATTACCAATGAGGCCGGTGCTTCTGTATATAGTGCAAGTAAGCTTGCCACGGAAGAGTTCCCTGAATTCGATGTGGGACAGCGTTCTGCTGCGTCTATAGCAAGAAGAGTGCAGGATCCTCTGGCCGAGCTGGTTAAGATAGATCCTAAATCCATCGGTGTAGGACAGTATCAGCATGATATGAACCAGAAAAAACTGGGAGAAGCTCTTGGAGGCGTAGTTGAATCGGCAGTTAACAAGGTTGGAGTGGATCTGAATACTGCATCAGCTCCGCTGCTTCAGTATGTTTCCGGTATTTCAAAGCCGGTAGCAAAAAATATAGTAACCTACAGAGAAGAAAACGGAAGCTTTAAGGATAGAAAAGAGCTTCTTAAGGTTCCAAAGCTGGGAGCAAAGGCCTATGAGCAGTGTGCAGGTTTCCTCAGAATAATCGGAGGAAAGAATCCGTTAGATGCAACAGCTGTTCATCCGGAAAGCTATGAGGCAACAAAGAAGCTTCTGGATAAGCTGGATATCAGTCTTGGAAAAACAGAGGTTACTGAAGCCGATAAGCTGAAGGGCTTAAAGAAGAAAGACATAAACGATCTCTCTAAAGAGCTTGAAATAGGTGAGATGACACTTACAGATATAATCGAAGAACTTCTCAGACCGGGAAGAGACCCGAGAGAAGACATGCCGAAGCCTATCCTCAGAAGTGATGTAATGGAAATGAAGGATCTGGAAGTAGGAATGGTGCTGAAGGGTACTGTCAGAAACGTTATAGACTTTGGTGCATTCGTTGATATCGGAGTACACCAGGACGGACTGGTTCACGTATCCCAGCTCACAAATAAGAAGTTTGTAAAGCATCCATTAGAGGTAGTCAGCGTAGGCGATATAGTAGATGTTAAGATTATAAATGTAGACACCGAAAAAGGCCGAATCGGACTTTCGATGATTATATAAAAGATTAAAAGAACCTGGTAAGAAAAACAGCGGGATCCTCGCTGTTTTTTCTTTCATATATAAACATTTTATGATATTATGAATTACAAGTGTGAAGTTAAATGATGGAGGAGGTTACAATTGATAGAAGAAAAAAGACCATTTGTATCCTGGGAATTGATGAATGCATTTATGATAGATGCATTTAAGGGGTATGGGGTGCCCGAAGAGGATGCAAAGATTTGTGCGGACGTTTTATTGGAATCTGACAGAAGAGGAATAGAAAGCCACGGATGCAATCGTTTCAAGCCTATCTATATTGACAGGATTGTGAAGGGAACTCTTCTTCCGAAGACCGATATTGAAATATTAAAGGAAACACCAACTACTGTGGTTATGGATGCTCATGATGGAATGGGAATGGTAGCCAGCCATAGGATGATGGAAATGCTTATTGAGAAAGCCAAGACCTATGGAATGGCCGGAGGAGCTATACGTAATTCTACTCATTATGGCATAGCAGGATACTGGACATCCATGGCGGCTAAAGAGGGGCTTGTAGGTATAACGGGAACAAATGCCCGTCCATCTATAGCACCTACCTTCGGCGTGGAAAATATGATGGGTACCAATCCCCTGACATTTTCTCTGCCTACTGACGAGGAGTTCGATTTCTGTCTGGATTGTGCAACATCCATAGTTCAGAGAGGTCGTATAGAATATTATGCCCGTGAGGGAAAACCGACACCAGCCGGAACCGTAATTTCTGAAAATGGTGAAGCGCTTACTGACAGTGCCGAAATCCTGAAGGCTCTGGTGGATGGAACTGCGGCACTTGCGCCACTTGGCGGAATAGGAGAAGACCTGGCAGGCTATAAAGGATATGGTTATGCGGCAGTTGTGGAAATACTTTCCGCTGCACTTTCCGGTGGCCAGTTCATGAAGTCCCTTACAGGAGTTAACAGTGAAGGAAAACCTTCCATGTATCATCTGGGACACTTCTTCTTTGTAGTGGATCCGGAAGCATTTATGGGAAGAGAAGTATTTAAGAAAATAGCAGGAGACATCTGCAGAGAGCTTAGGGCTTCAAAAAAGGCACCGGGTGAAAGCAGGATTTATACTGCTGGAGAAAAAGAATATGAAATGTGGCTTTTCAGAAAGGATAAAGGGGTTCCTGTAGGAGAAGCTGTTCAGAAGGATATAATAAAAGTGCGAGATGAACTGGGACTGGATTACAGATTCCCATTTGAATAATATTTACATTAATTGGGAGATAATATGGCTTCAACACCTGAATACATTGAGGATTATCTAAGAATAATCAAAGAGGAATTAAAAGACAGATACAAGCTTACGGAGGAACAGGCTGCCAAGGCTGTGTATAAATCGGCAGTAAGAAGTATTCTTACCGGAAGTAACGAAGAGATGCGCAGATATCAGATGCATAAATCCATAGAGGAGACTGCTCTTGATGTTTACAGACAGTATAAAAATATCGGTTCCAGAGTTTCTTCCCGAAATGGCGAGGAGGAAGTAAACAAGGTAATGCATACCGAACACGAATATACCTCCATAAGAAGCTCTCATAAAGAGAAGGTATCTGTTCTTCAGGACATTCCGCTTATGACGGAAGACTGATCTGTAATTGTTTCTACTTATTGAATCGAAAGAGAAAAGGAAAACGATGGAAGATAAGAGATATGCAGTACTTATAGACTCTGATAATATCTCGTCAAAATATATCACCAGCATTCTTGATGAGATGACAAAATACGGAGTAGTGACATATAAGAGAATATATGGAGACTGGACATCCACACAGGCAAATAAATGGAAGAAGGAACTGATGGAGAATTCCATAACTCCTATACAGCAGTTCAGAAATACTGTGGGCAAAAATGCCACAGATTCAACTCTCATAATAGATGCAATGGACATCCTTTATACTGAGAAGGTGGATGGATTCTGCATAGTGTCCAGTGATGGAGATTTTACAAGGCTTGCAAGCAGACTCAGGGAGTCAGGCATGCATGTTATAGGAATGGGTGAGAACAAAACACCACGTTCCTTCAGAGCGGCATGTACCGTATTTACTGACCTGGAGCTGCTCCTTGATCAGAGTGAGGACGAAGCAGCAGGTTCAAGATCCGGAGGAAAAACCAAGACAAGGAAAAAGGCTGAAAATATCATTCCTCAGAAAACCATCGAAAATGATATCATTGAGATTATTACTGAGAATGATAACAAGGGTAGAGAAACAGGTCTTGGTGAGATAGGAAGCAGACTTCAGAAGAAGTATTCAGACTTCGATGTAAGAAATTATGGCTACAGTTCCTTATCAACCTTTATAGATGAGACTGCAGGATTTGAAATAAAGAAAAGAGACAGCACAGTATTTGTTGCCATCCATTCCGATAAGGATATGAAGAAGAAGGTTAAGAAATTTGCTGTTGATACAGTAGCTGAGGCGGGAACCAAGGGAATAGAGATGGCCATGCTTGGTCAGAAGATTCATGACGCCTTTCCGTATTTCAATGTAAGAGAATTTGGTTACTCCACGCTTTCCAAATTTATATACGGAATAAAAGATTTAAAGGTTGAGACATCCGGAAATAATAAAAGAATTGTATATATTAGATAATTATTTAATATTTACTTGTTTTTTTTTGTAAGATATGATAATATAATCACATAGAGCAACAGATGCTCAGATTACTAAGAATTTTTAGTGTTTATCATAATTTTTCCTCCAAAAGTCCGGAAGTCAAGTGGGGTATGGCTTCCGGGCTTTTCACGTTATTAAAAATCTAACAGGAGTAAACAGATGAAAATCGGTATATTTGATTCCGGCATAGGTGGAATATCGGTATTACATGAGGCATTACTAAGACTGCCAGATCAGGAATACTTTTTTTATGCTGATACGGATCATGTTCCATATGGCCTCAGATCATCAGAAGAGATACTTAGATATGCTGATGAAATAATCAGTGATCTGGTGGGAAGAGGAGCCGACGCTGTGGTGATAGCCTGTAATACTGCAACAGCCGTAGCCGCGGAATACGTTCGTCAAAAATATGATATACCCATTATTGGAATGGAGCCTGCGGTAAAGCCTGCTCTTAGAAGCTCCGGCTCGTCCCGGGTTCTGGTGATGGCGACACCTGTGACCATAAGAGAAAACAAACTTCATAGTCTTCTTGAACGTCTGGATAAAGATCATCTTGTGGACCTTCTTGAAATGCCCGATCTTGTAAGCTTCGCTGAAAATGAAATCTTTGAAGATGAAGAGGTTGATAACTATATAGAGAAGAGACTGGAAGGGCTGGACATTACAAATTATTCTGAGGTTGTGCTGGGCTGTACACATTTCAATTATTTTAAGCCAGCCATCAAAAAGGCCTTCGGTTCTGATATAGAACTGATTGACGGAAATATAGGAACTGTAAA
Organism: uncultured Lachnospiraceae bacterium; assembly: GCA_902795855.1. Lineage (GTDB taxonomy): Bacteria > Bacillota > Clostridia > Lachnospirales > Lachnospiraceae > Eubacterium_Q. Next base: position 12,591 of record CADBMW010000009.1, on the reverse strand, counting down.
TCATCTGGCCGATACACTGGGACTTAAAATAAAGAGCATTGAAAGATTGGATGAAGAAATGAATGGTTTCAGGGATAACACACTCTATCTTCTTTCGGGAAGAGAAGCAGGAGCTGAAGAAATGGAGCGGTTTGCAAGACTTCACGCTCGGCTGGAAAAAATGAGAAAAATATAAAAGAGCGGTAATTCGCTAGGTTATTATAAGAGGAAATATGAAATGCCATATGATGAGTTAGTGATTGGTGGAATTAGTTTTACCTCCAGGTTTTTTCTGGGTTCCGGTAAAACATCCAAATATACAAAAGAGCTTATAGAATCAGCGGTTGCTGATGCAGGTGCGGAGCTGATATCATTTTCGGTAAAATCACTTGATGATGAAGAAAATACACTGAAGTATATTCCTGATGGGGTCAGGATACTTCCTAATACACTGGGAGCAACCAATGTTGATGAAGCTGTGGCCATGGCCAGAAAGTCAAGAAGTCTTGGTTTTGGAGATATGATAAAGCTGGAAATTGTAAATGATTCCAAATATCTTCTGCCGGATAACAAAGAAACCATAGCTGCAACTGAAGCACTGAGTAAGGAAGGCTTTGTGGTAATGCCATATATCTATCCAAGTCTTCCGGTATGCAGACAGCTGGTAAACGCAGGTGCATCTGCACTTATGCCACTTGCTTCAACAAGTGGTTCCAATAAAGGTCTTGCTACAAGAGACTTTATAGAGGTTCTGCTGAAGGAATTTGATATTCCTATTATAGTAGATGCGGGAATAGGCAGACCATCCCAGGCCTGCGAGGCAATGGAACTGGGATGCGCAGCTGTTATGGCAAATACCGCATTGTCAAAGGCGGGAAATCTTCCCCTTATGGCACAGGCATTTAAGAATGCCATCATAGCCGGAAGAGAGGCTTATCTATCAGGATACAAAGATCACGTTTAATGTAAAGGAGGGTATTTAAAATGGGTCTTTTTGGAAGAAGTATAATGTTAAAGATGGTTGAGGATGTTGAGCATGCTCATGCAGCTCAGGATGCTATATCAGAGGAGGTAATGAGAGAGATTACAAATGCCGCTCTTGCTACAGCAGCATTATCTGTTTATGCAGCTGCCAGCGATGGAAGCATTTCACTTGAAGAGTATATGGATATTGATATAAATGTTGGCTCCATAACTCAGGGAATCAAGCTCAGTGATCAGGCACTGGAAGAGATTAGCAAGGTATATGATAAGCATAATATTACCTGGGACGAGGTGGTTACATATCTTGACAGACTTCCGGCTGGAACCATCAGAAAGATCGCCGGATATCTTGACAATATAGTTCAGTCAGATCAGAACATAACCGAAGAAGAGGCAAAGGTTGTGGAACAATATGGAGAGTATGTTCAGACAAGATTATAATCTTTCCTGAGGATTTTGATTCCATACATAATAAGTCCTGTCAGAAAGCCTGCTATGACACCACCCAGATGAGCGGCGGCATTTACAGATGCGTCTGTAAATCCTGGAAGCAGCACCAGGGCAAGGGATATGATGATCCTTGAGATAGGAAAGCTTTTTCTTGTTTTTGGGTCTATGGCAAATATTATCATGGAACCCAGGAGTCCGCAGATAGCGCCGGAAGCTCCGGCGGATACAGCATAGGAACCGGTGAAAAGCTCTATGGCTACGGAAAGCAGGTTGCCTGCAATTCCGGAAATCATGTAAATGATGATATATCTTACACGGCCATAATAGGCTTCCACATATTGTCCCATGGCCAGAAGAGCCAGTGAATTGCTGGCGATGTGTTCGATTCCAAAGTGCATGAAGATGGGAAGTATCAATCTGTACCATTCATGTTTTTCTATAATATAAGGCGTGTATGAGGCTCCGAGACGAAGCAATGTCTCGGTGTCCTCGCTTCCACCTGCTATGATTTCGATAAAAAATATGATGACATTTATAATAGCCAGGGCGTAGGTAAGTACCGGAGTAAAGGTACGGGTATCTTTATTTCTGTTATCACTTTCATTTACGGGATAATTCTGCATGGGCTGTTCCTCTCTTAATAAATGGGAGTATAACACCCTGAAAGTGTAATGGCAACTATTGACAATGAATGGATAGTAAGATATATTTAACTGATGTTAACTATATACACATTAAAATATAAAACAAAAGAGGTAACAAGGTAACTATGAAAATCGGAAGAAATGATCCATGCTGGTGTGGATGTGGAAAGAAGTATAAACAGTGTCATGAGGAATTTGACAGAAAAATCGAGATGTTCAGAAAAAAGGGACATTCGGTTCCATTGCATAACATGATAAAAACTCCGGAACAGATTGCTTTGATAAAAGAGAGTGCCAAGGTAAATGTGGAATGTCTGGATGTGGTTGCTGATAAGATCTGCGTAGGAATGAGTACTGAGGATATAAACAGCATTATAAATGAAGTTTGTAAAAAATATGGTGCTATTCCGGCTCCACTTAATTATGAAGGATTTCCAAAGAGTGTCTGCACTTCTATAAATGATGCAGTATGTCATGGTATTCCAAGTGCTGATGAGATACTTCAGGATGGCGATATAATAAATGTTGACTGTTCCACAATCCTGAATGGATATTTCTCTGATTCATCAAGAATGTTTATGCTGGGAAATGTTTCCGAAGAAAATAAGAAGCTGGTGCAGACTGTTAAAGAATGTGTGGAACTTGGCTTAAAAGAGGTAAAACCTTGGGGCTTCCTTGGAGATATGGGTTATGCCGTAAATAAACATGCAAGGGCTGCAGGTTATTCTGTGGTAAGAGAAATAGGCGGACATGGAGTTGGAATTGAATTTCACGAGGAACCATGGGTAAGCTATGTTACAAGAAAAGGAACAGGTATGGTTATGGCTCCGGGAATGATGTTTACCATAGAACCTATGGTTAATATGGGTGATCCGGAAGTATATGTAGATTCCGATAATGACTGGACAGTTTATACAGAAGACGGATCCATGTCAGCTCAGTGGGAGATACAGGTTCTGGTTACTGAGGACGGTCACGAGGTGATTTCCTGGTAATCCGAAATAGATAGTTGTTTTATATAAAGGTAAAATAAAAATGGTCATGCGGTTTTTACCGTATGACCATTTTTTACATTAGTATAGATGTTTTCATAACTTCGTGATTTATATTCTCACCGAATTCAACATCCATTGCATTTACTATGTTGTTGTCAATCTCACCCTTAATTGCCATATCACGCATGATGGAAATGGCTTTCTGATGGGAGAATCCTTCTTTATATGCACGAATCTCTGTAAGAGCCTGATATATATCGCAGCAGGTCATGAGACGTTCTTCGTGTGAAAGAACTTCTGCAGTAAGTCCGAAGGGATAGCCCGTTCCATTCAGCTTTTCATGATGGTGAGAAGCCCAGGTGATTATATCATCGATATTTCTTATATGCTTCAGTATATCGTATGTATAATAAGCATGCTGCTTCATAAGCTCATACTCATAATCATTCAGCTTTGCAGGCTTCTGAAGTATAGTATTGCTTATCATCAGCTTTCCGATATCATGAAGTGCACCGGCAAGATAATACTTTGTTTTCTTGTCATCAGAAAATCCGTAATGTGTTGCCATGGCATCGCACTTCTCAGCCACACCGGTTGAATGCTTACAGGTATAATGTGATTTGTAATCTACTATCTGGGCAATCAGTGTTGCAAGATTTACAACCTCCTGATTGGAGTATTCATCATTGAAATGCCTTGTTGCTTTTCTAAGATAATTATCTATATGATTTATGGCGATAGAATTCAGATGTTTATATTTAAAGGTCTTACAGAAGGTATCTGAAATCTCCCTTGAAAACATCCTTCCTGCATTTGCTTTTACAAAATAGATGATAGCTCCGTAGGTTTCCTTGCTTGGGCTGGTAAGATCATAGGTATTGTCCAGAGTGTCAGCAAGGTGAATTATCTGGGACTTGACAGGAGTTCTGTCATAGGTTCTGCCCTGAGGGCCGGAGCCATCTGCATTCTCATGATGTAAAAGGATTACGTCTCTGTTGTTTGTTCTGAAAGGCATGAAACGTGTGTTTCTTTCGCCGATAGTACAACGTCTTACATTATAATCATGTGCAGAATAGCCTTCACCATTATTATACTTTTTATATTCAAGCTCTTCCTGATTTACCTCAGTCAGAGCATTGTCATGCAAGATTGAAAAAGCCGCAAGGTCTATCAGTTCATCCGGGGTAAGACCAAGGTTTTTACCCAGCATGATGGAAAGTGCAGCAATTCGTTTACAGTGACCATTTCTTACGCCAAGAAGCTCTTGTTCAACTGCGTCAAATCCAGAGGATACTGCATATAGTATTTCATTAAGTTCTATCTTCAATTCTTAGTACCTCTATTAAAGAATTCCATAATTTCTCAAGTATTATAATACCCTAAAACTATAAAACTGTAAAGAAATAAATAGTGGTTGCATTTATACAGGTAAGAGAGTAAAATACGGATTAGCACTCAGTGACTTAAAGTGCTAACAACAAAAATTTCAGGAGGAATGGTTATGCTTACAATACCAATTTATGACACAATACTTCTTCCGGATGTTACATTTTATTTTAAAAAAGAGGTAATAGATGGCTGGGAAGTTGATGAACTTGAGGTCGGAGATGAGATAGCCTTCGCTCTTCTCAGAGAAGATATAGAACCAAAGGATGCTACCCTGGAGGATATATTTCCCATAGGTGTAATTTCAAGAATTGAATCCATTGATAACGAGGGAAATGTCAAGGTAAGAACCAAGGACAGAGTAAATATCATAGATTTCATTCGTAATAAGGATGGCAGCTTTGATTCCATTATTGAGGTGCGTCCGGAAATCGGCGACATTGATCTGGACGAGACAAATGAAAGATTTGAAAAGCTGAAGAACAAATTTTTAAAATTTGTACAGAATTATCAGTGGGGGCTCTGGGCCAGAGGGTTTATATTACAGTGGAAGAATATAAATGAACTGGCATGCTCCATGGTGGGCTACTTCAGTATCACCTGGGAAGAAAAATATGAGATGCTGGAGGTGGACAAACTTTCAGAAAGATACGATCTGATAGAACATGCGGCTTACGGCTTCATGGAGCTTGCAGATGTAGCTGAGGGAGCTGAGCTGGAGCAGCAGCAGAGAAATGAAAATATATATCGAGAGGATGCCATTAAGAAGCAGATAGAGATACTCCAGAGAGAACTGGATGATATGCATCCCGAAAATATTTCTGACATCAGAAGATTCGAGAAGCTTATAGAAGAGTCCGGAATGAACGAGACTGCCATGAAGGAGGCAAAGAAGGTTCTTGGCCGAATGAAGCAGGAGGGACAGGATGGACATGAGTACGGTATGCTCTATGATTATCTGGATTTTGTAACAACCCTTTCCTGGAAACAGGAGGAGTTTGTTCCTATAGATCTGGAGCGTTGTGAGGAGGTTCTGGATAAGGAGCATTACGGACTTAAGAAGGTTAAGGAACGTATAATACAGCAGATGGCTGTAATGGCATTAAACAATAAACAGTCCGGTTCCATACTTCTTTTTGTAGGAGCTCCCGGTACCGGAAAAACCAGTATAGGTCAGAGCATCGCCGATGCCCTGGGAAGAAAATATGTAAGAATCAGTCTCGGTGGTGTAAGAGATGAAGCTGAGATAAGAGGCCACAGGAGAACATATATCGGAGCCATGCCGGGAAGAATTATGGAAGGCATGAAGCGGAGCGGTGTCTCCAATCCTGTAATGGTTCTTGATGAGGTGGACAAGCTGGTAAGAGATTACGGTGGTGATCCCTCATCTGCCCTGCTGGAGGTTCTTGATCCGGAGCAGAATGCTACGTTTACAGATCATTATATGAATGTTCCTTATGATCTTTCAAACGTGCTGTTTGTATGTACTGCCAATTCTACAGATACCATTCCTGAGCCCCTGCTTAACAGAATGGAAATCATAGAGTTCCCGGGATATACTGCAACGGAAAAATACTACATTGCGAAGAAGCATCTGATACCGAAGTCAATGAAAGCTGCCGGAATAAAGAGAAAGAATCTGGGGATAACAGATGCGGCGGTGAAGAAAATAATCGCAGATTATACTATGGAATCCGGGGTAAGAGGTCTGAAAAAGCAGATAGATACCCTTATGAGATATGCTGCGGTTCAACTGGTAAAGGGTAATAACGAGAAAATATCTGTTAAGCCTGCAAATCTGAAGGAATTTCTGGGACACAGAGCCCTTAATCATGATATAATCGACAAGAAAGCCAATCCGGGTGTTGTAACAGGCCTTGCCTGGACCATGGCCGGAGGCGAAATCCTCTTCATAGAAACCAAGCTTATAGAAGGCAGCGGTAAGGTTATCATTACAGGCCAGCTGGGTGATGTAATGAAAGAGTCTGTGGAGATTGCCATAAGTCTTGTGAAGGATATGTATCCGGAAGAGACTAAGAAGATGAAGGAAATGGATCTTCATATCCACGTTCCTGAGGGGGCCGTTCCCAAGGATGGGCCTTCTGCCGGAATCACCATAGTTACAGCGCTTTCATCACTTGTAACCGGAAAGCCGGTTAATCCTTCCATAGCTATGACCGGTGAGGTATCCCTCAGAGGAAATGTTATGCCTATCGGTGGTCTTCCTGAAAAACTCATGGCCGCAGTAAGAGCCGGAGTTAAGACGGTCTATATTCCGGAGAAGAATGAGGAAGATCTGGAGGATGTGGCAGAAGAGGTGAAAAAAGAACTTACCATCATACCTGTTAAGAAGATAAAGGATGTTCTGGGACAGGTTCTGGAAAAATAAGGGGAAATAAAATGTCGAAAGAAAAAAAGCTGTCATTTACATATAATGCTCCTGTTACGCTGACCTTTGCATTAGTGTCATTTTTAGTCCTGATAGTTGGCTGGATGACAAAGGGTTATACTACAAAAATGTTTTTTGAGGTATACAGAAGCAAGATAAGCTTTACATGGTTTATCCGACTCTTCGGTCATGTGCTGGGACATCAGAGTCTTTCACATTATGCATCCAACATGACTATGTTTCTGCTGCTGGGACCTGTGCTTGAGGAAAAGTACGGTAAGCAGACATTGCTTGAAGCCTTTGGTATAGTAGCAGTGGTATCGGGACTGGTGCAGATACTATTTTTCCCGGGCACCGCACTTCTGGGAGCCAGCGGTATAGTCTTTATGATGATAATCCTGGTTTCCGCCAGTGATCTGAAAAGAGGCGAAATACCCATAACCATGATACTGATAATGGTTATCTATCTTGGAACGGAAATAGTAACCATGGTAACTGTGCATGATAATGTATCCCAGATGACACATCTGGTGGGAGGTCTTTGCGGAGCAATCATAGGAGGTCTGCTAAACGCAAAGGATTAGCTGGTTATTAAAGAATAAGGAATGTAATACTAATAACACTGATTCAGATATTTAATCTTGTATCAGTGTTATTTTTGTGATATAACGATACTGGTCATTTAAGTGATACTAATGACCGGATTATAATTATAACATGGAAAGGAGATATAAGTCTTGGACAAGAAAAAAAGGACAAGAGTACTGATCATAACAGCTCTGGTTCTTGTACTTCTTATTGTGGGTATTATACTCACGCAGTCAAGCAGCGTTAAGCACGAAACCTTAAAGGAAGCCATGAGAGATGCAGTTCTTCATGAAGATAACAAGATGAACTTCTTTGGCTTACAGGTGAATCCTGCTTTAATAAGTGCTTATTCCGTAACAGCACTGCTTCTGTTATTTGCACTGATCATAAGGATTTTTGCAATACCGAAGTTTAAGTATGTGCCGGGAAAATTCCAGATGCTGATTGAAACGTGGGTTGGATTCTTTGCAGATCTTGCAAAGAAGAACAGTCCTCACAGAAATGGTTTCCTGGGAGCCTACCTATTTACAGCAGGATCTTATATATTCATAGGAACTATATTTGAGCTGTTTGGAGTACAGGGAATAACTACAGAGGGACATTCATTATCACTTCCGGCACCGCTTGCTGATATAAATGGTGCGATTGCAATGGGTGTTTTGTCATACTTAGTCATACTTTCCGGAGGTATATTAGGAAATAAGTTTAAGGGAGTGCTCCTTACTCTCAAGGAATTCTCATTACCGGTTTCCATGAGCTTCCGTCTATTCGGTGCACTTTTATCCGGTGCCCTGGTAACAGAGCTGGTTTATTACATGATAACCCTGAGTTTTGTTCTTCCGGTTGTTGTTGGAGTTCTGTTTACATTATTGCATGCCATAATACAGGCATACGTACTTACAATGCTTACTTCGGTATTCTATGGCGAAGTATCAGAGGTTCATGAAAAGAAAGAAAAGAAATCTAAAAAAGAAAAAATTATAAAACAAGAGGTAGCGTCATGAAACAGATAAAAAAGGTAATATTAGTTCTTGGAATTATGTTTGCAGCACTTTCATTCAGTGCACTTGCAGCACCTAAAACAGCATATGCAGCTGAGGAAACTTCAGTAACTGAAGAAGCAGAAGAAAAAGATGATAATGCATTAGGTTCAAAGGCTATTGCAGCAGCTATAGCAATTGGACTGGCTTCTGCAGGTGGTGCAGTGGGAATGGGTCTTTCCATAGCTAAATCAGCTGAGGGTATAGCTCGTCAGCCGGAGGCAGAGGGTAAGGTCAGGACAACACTTATGCTTGGTCTTGTATTTATAGAGACAGCTATTATCTATGCACTTATTATTGCGATATTGATCATATTTGTCATGTAGTAAAGTGAGGTATAAAGATGCCATTAGGAATAGATTTTACACAGATTTTATTACATCTTCTGAATGTAGTAATTCTTTTTACAGGTCTTTATGTACTTCTTTACGCACCTGTTAAAAAGATAATAGAGGGCAGAGAGGCTCATTATAAAGAAATGGATGATGCCGCAAATGCCAAGCTTCAGGAAGCTGAGGCAAAGGAAAAAGAATATTCTGATAAGCTTGCTGCAGCAGATGCTGAAATAACTGAAAAGAAGAAGCAGGCTGACAGAGAGCTTAGTGATATGAAGGACAAGCTTCAGGCAGAAGCTAAGGAGTCCGCAGCAAAGATCATTGACTCTGCAAAGGCTGAGGCTGAAAATCAGAAGAGAAACATAGTAAGCAGCGCTAAGAAGGAGATTGCTGAAATCGTTGAAGAAGCAACTAAGAAGGCAGTACTTAGTGGAAATGTAAGTGAGGCCTATGATCTCTTCCTTGATGATGCCGAAAGGAGTATTAGTTAATGGAAGCTTCAAAATCTGAAGTGTTAACAGCTGAGCTGTATTCACTTGAGAAGCCTGATGAAGCTCAGATAGAGCGATTCGTCAGCTTTATTTCAAAAAAATATAAAAAAGAAGCAGAGCTAAAATGGATATATGATGAAAGCATCAGTTCAGGTTTCAGACTTGTGGTAGGAAAAGAAGTCTATGATTGGACCAGTGAGGGTAGATTTACCCAGCTGAGAGAAATGCTTCAGGGAATCAACCTTGATCAGTCCACCTCCGAGCAGGAGATCATTTCCATGATCAGAACCAGTGTAGATAACTGGTCTCTTGATGCTGTAGCGGAGGAAGAGGGTTTTGTTAAGACCGTAGGTGACGGAATCGTGGTTGTAGACGGACTCAGCTCTGCAGTATATGGAGAGATAGTGGTTTTTGAATCAGGCGTTAAGGGCATGGTTCAGGACCTGAGACATGATGATATCGGTGTAATCCTTTTCGGTGATGATACAGATGTTACCACCGGAAGCCGTGTCAGAAGGACCAAGAAAACTGCAGGTATTCCTGTAGGTGAAGGATTTCTTGGAAGAGTAGTAGATCCTTTGGGCAATCCTATAGATGGTCTGGGAGATATAGAGTCAGATGACTACAGACCTGTTGAATCAGAGGCACCCGGTATCGTTAAAAGACAGTCTGTAGACACGCCTATGAATACGGGAATTCTTTCCATAGACTCCATGTTCCCTATCGGAAGAGGACAGAGAGAGCTTATCATAGGAGACAGACAGACGGGAAAAACCGCCATTGCCATAGATACAATACTTAATCAGAAGGATAATGATGTTATCTGTATATATGTTGCCATAGGTCAGAAGGCCAGTAGTGTGGCTCAGCTGGTGGAAACTCTCAGAAAGAAGGGAGCTATGGATTATTCCATAGTTGTTGCCGCCAATGCTTCAGAGACAGCACCTATTCAGTATATTGCTCCATATTCCGGAGCTGCACTTGCTGAATATTTCATGTATGAAGGAAAAGATGTTCTGATCGTATATGATGATCTGTCAAAGCATGCTATAGCATATAGAGCACTTTCACTTCTGCTGGAACGTTCACCGGGACGTGAGGCTTATCCCGGAGATGTATTCTATCTCCATTCAAGACTTCTGGAGCGTTCTGCAAGACTGAATGACAATATCGGAGGAGGAAGTATCACTGCACTTCCTATTGTAGAAACACAGGCCGGAGATGTATCGGCCTACATCCCTACAAATATTATTTCCATCACAGATGGTCAGATATTCCTGGAGAGTGATCTTTTCTTTGCAGGACAGAGACCGGCAGTTAATGTAGGTCTTTCAGTTTCCCGTGTAGGTGGAGCTGCACAGACAAAGGCCATGAAAAAGTCTGCCGGCTCCATAAGACTTGATCTGGCTCAGTATCGAGAGATGGAAATATTTACACAGTTTTCCAGTGACCTGGATGATGCAACCAAATATCAGCTAAATTATGGTCAGGGACTTATGAAGCTATTAAGGCAGCCTCAGAATCATCCATTTAAGCTGCATGAACAGGTTATCATCCTTGTATCGGCTACAGCTCATGTAATGCAGCCGGTACCACTAAATGATATACTCGAATTCAGAAGTGCGCTTCTGGATCATTTCAATACAAATGAATCATCACTCTGCCAGAAGATTGATAATTCCGGTCAGCTGTCTGATGATGAAAAAGAAGAGATTATAAAGATTTCAGAAAAGTTCAGAGATCAGTATCTGAGCGAGAAAGCTTCATGATTATAGTTATAGTTTATAAGGTGTGAAAGTTTCAGTATGGCAAATACGAAGGAAATTAAAAACCGAATAAACAGCGTTATGAATACGCAGAAGATTACAAATGCCATGTATCTTATTTCCTCTACCAAGATGAGGAAAGCTAAGGCTGAGCTGGACAGGACAAGGCCTTACTTTGAGATGCAGGAGCATGAGATAAAGCGTATATTTCAGACTGAAGTGGATGTAACCAGCAGATACTTCTATCCAAAGACCGGAAGAAAACCGGCGGAAACCTATGCCTATCTCATAATAACTGCTGATAAAGGTTTGGCGGGAGCTTATAACCACAATGTACTGAAGATGGCTGAGGCAGAGCTTAAAAAGCATAAAAAGGTCAAGCTTTATGTGGTGGGAGAATTTGGAAGAAGATATTTCCAGAAGCATAAGATTCCTATCGAGCAGACATTTCTTTATACAGCTCAGAATCCTACATTTACAAGAGCCCGTGAGATATGTGCCACTCTTCTTGAAGAGTATGACGAGGGCAGGGTAGATGAGATAAGAGTCATTTACAGTGATATGGAAAATGAGATGGTATCCACAGTCCGTATGGAAAGACTTCTGCCCTTTGACAGAAGAGAATTCTGGACAAAGGAAGAAAACAAAAATGAGAAGGATATTCATTATGAATTCTATCCTTCAGTTGATACTGTTCTGAATCATGTAGTTGTTGGATATGTTGCAGGATTTATATATGGTTCATTGGTAGACAGTTTTTCCGCAGAGCAGAATGCCAGAATGAATGCCATGAGCTCTGCCAACAGAAATGCTGAAGAGCTGCTGGATGATCTGTCTATGCAGTACAATAGAGTAAGACAGGCTGCCATTACCCAGGAGATAACTGAGGTGGCTGCCGGTGCTCAGGCACAGAGACGAAAGAAAAAGAAGATTAAGGAGGATTCGAACTCTTGAATACAGGAAGAATAGTTCAGGTTTCAGGGCCTGTAGTTGATGTAGAGTTTGAAGCTGGACATTTACCAAAGCTTAGAGAAGCCCTAAAGGTTAAAGTAAATAGAGAAGAACGTACCATGGAGGTTGCACAGCTTCTTGAAGGAAATGTTGTAAGATGTATCATTCTTGCAGCCAGCGAGGGACTTGCGCGAAACATGGAGGTTGTGGCCACAGGTTCCGGTATTGAGGTTCCTGTAGGTGATGCTACCATAGGACGTATGTTCAACGTTCTCGGAAAGCCAATTGACGGGGGCGAGGAAATATCAGAAGATGCAGAAAGATGGAATATACATCGTCCTGCACCAAGATTTGAAAATCAGAATGTATCTGTTGAGATACTTGAAACAGGTATAAAGGTTATAGACCTTCTTGAGCCATATGCAAAGGGTGGTAAGATTGGACTTTTCGGAGGAGCCGGAGTAGGAAAGACAGTTCTTATTCAGGAGCTTATCCATAATGTAGCTATGGAACATGGTGGTTATTCAATCTTCACCGGTGTTGGTGAGAGAAGCCGTGAGGGAAATGACCTTTGGAATGAAATGAAGGAAAGC
>CADBMW010000008.1 GCA_902795855.1 uncultured Lachnospiraceae bacterium | reverse complement strand
ATCAGTGCCTGTAGCATCATATGCAAAAACATAGTAACCATTCTTTGCAAAATAGTTTGCTACATCCATATAAGAATTGTGTCCTCCACCACCGAAACCATGTGCTATAACAACTATTCCTTGCTGATTCTCACCGGAGCTGTACATATAACCCGCCAGAAGCTGTCCTTTATCAGAAGGAAAACTGTATTCAGTACATTCAAGCCCCTCAAAATCCTCCAGACGAAGCATGATCGGTTCATAGCTATCACCGCGGACATCAAAATTATCATCGTACATTTTCACGCAGAAGATCCACCATCCGCCCACCAGCAGGACAGTGACGCTAAGTAAAATGATTAAAAGGATTTTCTTTTTTGATCTATGTTTTTTCATAATACAATTCTCCTTAACAAAGCACTGTTTTATCTGATGAACCTAATATACCAAAGAACTTATTAAGAAGTCCTTAAGAACATTATGCGAAGAGTTTTTGTATTATTCTTACCACGATTGTGAATTACTTATTCTAATGTTCAGAACGATTATTTATTACTGTATTTTGTCCCTATATCTTTCAAAGAGTTCGTGAGAATACTCTTTTTTCATATCAGATTCTCTGACGATTTTCCACAGAGCCGCAGCTGCCTTCAGCCTCTCGCTGAAAACTTCTGTCGCCTCATCAGCACAAAAATCCTTAACAAACTTATTCCACTGAAGCGCCGACTTATCATATACCGCATAGGTCTTCTTCCCGTAATATATATCCAGCAAATCCCCAAGGGTAAAGGATTCATCACCATTTTCTTTTACCGCCTTGGCAGTGGCAACCATATCAACATTAAACTTAAAGGGACTCACCCCAGTCTGCTTAGAGAAAAAATCACGAAACCGATTACCAAATGTGAATCCACACTCTATAAGTCCTGTATCCAATGTCAGTTCCGTAACACTCGCTTTTATCTTTCTCGTTCTTTTCTTCTCCGGCAATATCTTCTCCCCTGAGAAATATGCCTCTATAACTTTATTCAGTTCAATCTTTCCACTGGGAGCCTTAAGACCATGGGCCTTGCATATTTTTATAAGCTCATCACGATACCAATAATATTTGCAAAATTCATCATAGTCTTTTATATCATCAAACTCTGGTCTAATCATCCCTCTCCCAAAATCTCCTTTTGTTTTTCTTGCTTAAACTCCCTAGCACGATTCAGTATGCTTTATCAAGCAGCCCCTTAGAATTTATCTGCTATATATTCCGGAAATGTAACCGTAAGCGATAACATTTCCATATTCATTTGGATCGCCACTTTTACTTATGTTCAGATAATCATAATACATATAATCCGGCGAAAGCGATTTTTCATCAAATTCCAGTTCCATATCTCTATCTGGTTTTCCCTTCATGGCATACACGAAAATGGTATATGTATGCTTGCCTGAGCCCTCCGGCGGGTATGGACCTACATATTTAAAATCGGAATTATCCTTGTACTTCTTAACATTAGCCCCTGTACCAAGCTCTTCTTCTCTCACATCAGATGCCACCCAATGAACCCAGTAGTTAGCAGATTCATCCACCATGTATATGAAATAATATTCTGCTCCCTCCACCTTATCAAAGCTTAGTTCAGGAGACAGATTCTCGCCCTTATCCGTATTGGAAATCCTGTCACTCCAGACTCCCTCATGAAGGTCTTCTGAATTTATATTCATCGTAGCCTTCTCTTTAAAACCATCTAATGTTTTATCATAATGTCCATATCTGGATTTATATATATACTTGGTCATTGTAAATACCGTAGTAACACCCATAACAGATATAATGGAAGTAATCACAAGTATCGTTATAGATCTAACAATTGACATCCTTGTTTTTCTGGTTCTACCGGCATCTAAATCCACATCATCTACATATTTTGTGGTATCCTTCTGGTGGAATAAATACAGGCCAAAAATCAGAAAAAAGAGATGCACTATCATCATAAATACAAATAGCACTATAGCATCTGTCTCCCCAAGTCTGGTCCATTTAATCACATAATATATATCAGCAGCAACAAAGCCCGCATATGCTAAAATGTATAGAAGTCCCCCCACCAGGCTATCTCTGGCATACATATTTTCTGCCTGATTTGTTCTAGGCAGTTTATTCAGATCATTCTCATATAATTTTTTATCTTCAGGTAGTTCAAAATAATTCTTCTTAAGTCGCCAAAGATACATACTTGAGTCAATAAATTTGAGTAAGCTTATAACAAATACCGGCACTGAAATATACATCGCAACAGACAGAACTGCAAAAAATACTAATAGAAAATCCTTTGAAGATAAAAAATCTGATTTAGCCAGAATAACTGAATCAACTAAATACACAAGTATAAAAAGCAGAATAGCTGATCCTGATATTATCAGCCTTATCAGCCAGCTCTTCTTTGATTTTTTATCATATCTGATTGGTTTTATCCACGCCATGTTATTTCTCCACACTATCTGTTCAAAATTTATTTTTCAAGATCAAAAATACTCATCTGCGGGTATTTGTCCGGAAGCTCCATCATGTAATTAAAACACTCCTGAGGAGTATACATCATTCCACTTTCCTTACAGATCGTTCTGAGCAGGTTAAGTAATTCTTTACTATTGGGACTCGGTAATTCATAAGCATTCCCGTAGGTTTTGATATACTTCATCTTCATTCCCGGGAAATGTTTGTCGAGTGCAGCATAATAGTATTCCCTGTCACCCTCTCGGAGAGTAAGCCCCATTCCAAAATCTATTATGCCTTTCACTCCCACTCTGGCGCATTCTCTCAGAATGGACTCAACATTTTCACGGGTATCATTTATAAAGGGCAGGATAGGCGTGATCCATACAATTGTTGGAATCCCTCTTTCCTGCATCTTTTCAAGAACCTCTATTCGACGTCTGGTATTACAGACATTAGGCTCCAGTTTCTTACATAGGTCATCATCATAGGTAGTTAATGTCATCTCTACAACACATTTCGCCGCCTTATTAATCTTATCCAGCAGATCAATATCGCGAAGGATTCTGTCAGATTTAGTCTGAATCGCTACACCGTATTCATATTTTAGAATAATCTCCAGACACCTCTTTGTCAGCTCCAGTTTTTCTTCACAGTGCATATAAGGATCCGACATAGCACCGGTTCCAATCATGCACTTCTTTCTTTTAGATCTAAGGGTTTTCTCAAGAAGCTCCGGGGCATTTTTCTTCACTTCAATATCTTCAAAAGGATGGGTAAATTGATAGCATTTACTTCTGCTGTCACAATAAATGCACCCATGGGAACAGCCACGGTATATATTCATTCCTGCAAATCCATTATTACTGGTTAATATTCCTTTTGCTTCTACAAAATGCATACTGACTGTATCCCCTCATTTATGTCTCTTAACAATCTATGTATGTAGTATATCTAATCCAACACGACATCTATGTGTCATGTTAAAAACTATTATGACGCGGGTGTCATAAGTACCTTTTGACAAAAGGAATCTATCTTATTGTCATTATCTGCTTTAACCCGTGTCTTTGGATCTATAAGAATAAGTTCTGCCTCAAATGCATCTATACCGATCTGCTTCTTAATCCTTTCAAAAGCCTTCTCGGCACCATTACCACTCTGACACGCAAATACGGAAATCTTCTTTCCTTTGAGCTGGCCCTTATGCTCGTTCAGAAATGTACAGAGCGGAGGAGCAGGACGACTAGCCCAGACAGGAAAACCAAGGATGACCTTATCATATTTTGATGCATCAAACTCGTAAGGCTTTAGCACCGGCATTTCACCCATCACAGCACTCTTTCCTCCCCATAAAAATTTCTTTGCACCCTTATCAGGATAAGCCTTATCCGGTTCTATTTTTATCATATCCGCATCAAGCTTTGCAGCTATCTTCTCTGCCACCAACTCACTATTTCCATGCATTGAATAATAAACTATTGCTGTACCCATTTTATTTCTCCTTCAAAATCTTCTTAGCCTTATTACACCATCTTAAGTTTGCCTCGTAGGTCTCAATTCCAAAAGTTACTGTCAGGTAATAATGTATATGGTCCTCCTGATTCAGGACCTTCTCCAGATTATCCTTATATAACTTAAGAATCTTCAGATTTTCTTTTACCTGCTTCTCAAAGATTTCTATGTTACGTATCGTTACACTTCTATCTTCTGTTCCACCAAAATACATCTTGAGAAGCGTTTCATATTTAAGGTCGTTAGCAGCCTTCTCATCATTTAACCATGCCTTGAGAGTATCTTTTCCCTGCTTGGTTATCTGATAGATTATCTTCTCACGCCCACCGGTAGTATCCGCTTTCTTACGCTTTACAAGCCCCTGCTTTTCCATGTCGCTAAGTGCAGGATATATACTTCCGAAGCTTCCCTTCCAGAAGAAACTGATAGCACCATCTATCTGTTTCTTAATATCATAACCCGTCAGATTCTCATGGGCCAGAAGTCCAAGAATCACAACATCTATCTTTCTGTCTTTAGCCATTCTGATCACCCTTTTTATATATCGTTTTGATATGTATCATTTTGATATATTATGCAACATGTAACTTAAGTTGTCAAGTAAAAAAGGCAAAAACAAAAAAGGCCATCATACAGGAGCTGACAGCCATAATTGTTAATTACCTATTCTGTTTTTATCTATTCATCTATATTTGTCTTATCCTCGTAACATTATTATTCATTACTTTTCTACCGTAATGAACATACGCAAAATTCTTAACTATACTCCAAGTCTGCTTGTGTTTCTTAAAGAAAGCATCTGGGCTTTCGTAAACTCCGAAGTCCTTCACTACTGAAGTATTTTGAACAAAAAGATCACCACCATTCCAATCAAGATTAAGCTCGCTTATACTTGGTACAGATATAGCATATTCCTTAAATTCATCTTTTTTATCCGGACACTTACGTTTTACTCCCTGAACATATGCTTCATCTGTTATTACACCTTCCAGGGCTATCCACTTGTCCTTATATAAAACCTCCACCCAGGTATGAGTAATTGTTTCAGGAGCAAGTTTCGAAATAAGTCCGGAAGTGGCACCTTCCTGAAAATACTTACTCACTTCTGAGCCATGTAATCTGCATGGTATACCTACCGCTCTAAGAAGAGCCATAAGCAGGGTACTTTTCGTATTACACTGTCCATAACCATCTTTGAGCACTTCCACGGCAGTAAGAAGATCAGACCTATTGTATCCAAAAAGAATTTCATTTCTTACAAAATTATATACTGCTCCAATTCTGTCATACTCACCCAGTTCATCCCATCTTCGAGCTTTGACAAGTTTTTCAATACTATCCGCTCTGTAATTAACCATCTGAGTTTCTTCTAAATACTTATCTTCAGAATCAGTCAGGCTTTCTATACCATTAATTTCCTGACACTTCTTTTTAAATGACGCAACAAATGTCACATCACATCTTTCCATTCTCTCCAACTCAAAACCATAGTTATTAAAGAATATCCTCTTGTCACTGTAATAATACTCCTTGAAATGCTTTGGTGTAGCCAGGCTTTCACATACATATAGTGGAGAAAACTTCAATTTTCCTCTTATACTCTCCTGAATATCCCAATCAAGGATAATAAGTCTTCCGTCATCCTTCAGAAGTCTTCCTGCTTCAGAAAGAATGGCCTCCCACAGTTCAGGATTACATTCATGGAGCACAAGTCCGATTATGATATAGTCAAAAGCATTGCTCTTAATTCCGGTATCCGTTGCGTCACGGCATATAAGCTTCACATTCTTTAATCCCTTATCTTCCAGCTTCTGCTTAGCCTTCCTAAGCATAGGTTTAGATCTGTCCAAACCGACTACCATACATCCCGGCTTATTATCTGCAACAATTAAACCATTTGTAAATGTACCGCAGCACATATCAAGAACCTTAGCATTATCCTTCTGTATCATTTCTCCGATAATCTCTCTCGGATTCCTGCCACCGGAAGTAAAGTACATCCTGTCCAGGATATCGTAAACCTTTGAAATTATTTTATAAAACCTTTTACTTATAGTTTTGTTAGCCATAATAACAACTCCTTATTTTAATATATGAACATCTGTTCATATAATAAAATAAGAAAGCGAATTTGTCAATATATTTTCAAAGAACAAAGAGACCGATAAAATCCGGTCTCCTTATAATCTATTCATGTAGCAGATAATCTTTATCTTCATCTATTATTTCAATCATATAATCCGCTATTACAGGATCAAATTGCGTTCCTTTATTATTCTCCAACTCTTCTCTGACCTTGTTCTGAGAGAGATAATCTCTGTAGCTTCGATTAGACGTCATTGCATCGTAGCTGTCCGCAACAGCTATGATTCTTGCAGGCAATGGTATTTCTTCACCTTTCTTACCATCAGGATAACCTTTTCCATCATATCTTT
>CADBMW010000007.1 GCA_902795855.1 uncultured Lachnospiraceae bacterium | reverse complement strand
CTGGTGCTTATGATCCGGTCCTGCATATACAAAAAGCTTCTTGTACATCTGTCTTCCAAGAGGTCCCTTAGGAAGCATTCCCTTAACAGCGTGCTCGATAACGAATGTAGGATTCTTAGCAAGCTTCTCTTTAAGAGTTGCGGACTTCATTCCACCGATATAGTCTGAGTGATGATAATAGATCTTATCATTCAGCTTGTTTCCTGATACTCTGATTTTCTCAGCGTTGATTACTATTACATAATCACCTGTGTCCATGTGTGGTGTGTAAGTAGGCTTATTCTTACCTCTTAATACCTTTGCGATTTCTGATGCAAGACGTCCAAGTGTCTGTCCCTCTGCATCAACTACATACCATTTTCTTTCAATGGATGATGCTGTAGCCATGTAGCTCTTCATCTTTCGTTCCTCCTTTTTTTCCGATGACCTCACGATCATCAACTCGTCTGTTATTCACAGAGTAGCCTACTCAGGTGTTATGCTTTAAATCATATCACCGCTTTCGGCGCCATTTATTTATAACATGCCCGGTCGGGTTTCACCCGGCACGCTATGTACTATTCCACGACTGACATAGTCGCACAGATATGTATTCTACTTCATAATCCATGCTGTGTCAAACACTTTTTGCATTAATTCCAACCTCTGGCATAAGTTCATTGTAGATTTTCTTCAGGGTATCATTAAATATAGTATACTCTTCCTCAGAAAGAGTATTTTTAAGCCTCTCTTCCACTATATCAAGATATTTTTCATTGATGTTATAGTATCTGTAATATTTTTCGGTAACATCAAGGTTGAATTCCCTCTTATCCTTATCGGACTGAACCTTTTTTACATATCCCTTTTTAATCAGTGAATTAACTTTATATGTAGCATTTGGAGAAGATATTCCTATGAAATTGGCAAACTCCTGTATGGTGGGCTTTCCCAGATTATGAATAATCTCAACACAGTAAACCTCTGTGGTGGTAAGGGAAAGCTCTCTTGAATTTATTCTTTTGAAAACATCTCTGTAATAATGAACTCTGAACTTTGAATAAAGTGCAGAAAGAGGATTTCTTTCAAGTCTTTCCTGTGGAGTCAGGTCTACCATCTCCTCCGGAGCCAGTTCATTATTTGAATCATGAGCGGTATTCATATTATTCACCTTCTTTTTTACTGTGCATCTCCGATTGCAAATGATATTTCTGCCTGGCATGCAACCTTACCATCCACAGTGGCAACAGCCTTACCGAATCCCAGGGGTCCTCTTCTTCCGGTAATCTCACATCTGAGATGAAGTACATCCCCAGGTTTTACCTGCTTACGGAAACGGGCATTTTTGATTCCGCCGAAAAATGCTATCTTACCCTTGAACTCGTCTGCTGAAAGAATTGCTACTGCACCTGTCTGAGCAAGGGCCTCAACAATGAGTACCCCCGGCATAACATGTTCCTCAGGGAAATGTCCCTGGAAGAACGACTCATTTACAGACACACACTTGATTCCTTCAGCCCACTCACCGGGCACAAAATCTGTTATCTTATCTACCAGCTGCATCGGATAACGATGCGGTATAATTTCTCTTATCTGATTTGAATTGAGTTCCATACTAACCTCCGATTTATTTCAGTTTTCTCCACTCAATTAGGAAAAACAATTCTCAGCGAGCGCCTTCTCCGGCGCGAGTCGAGATTTAGTTTTTCCGCCTTTATGCTTCGTACTTCTTCAAAAGGATACATGCATTGTGGCCGCCGAATCCAAGTGAATTGGAAAGTGCGTATTTAATGTCTGCTTCACGGCCTTCATTTGGTACGATGTCCAGATCACATTCAGGATCAGGAGTTTTGTAATTGATAGTTGCAGGAATGAATCCATCCTTGAGAGCCATTGTTGTAAATATTGCTTCAACAGCTGAAGCAGCGCCAAGAAGATGTCCTGTCATAGACTTTGTTGAGCTTACTGCAAGCTTATATGCATAGTCACCAAATACTTCCTTTATAGCCTTTGTCTCTCCTGCATCATTCAGGTGAGTTGATGTTCCATGTGCATTGATGTAATCAACCTGCTCTCTTTCAATTCCTGCATCCTCAACTGCACCGATCATACATGCTGCAGCACCTGCTCCTGTAGGATCCGGAGCTGTTATATGATGAGCATCACAGCTTGCACCATAACCTACTATCTCACCATAGATCTTAGCGCCACGAGCCTTAGCATGCTCAAGCTCTTCAAGAATAATGATACCGGCACCTTCACCCATTACGAAACCGCCTCTCTCTGCATCAAATGGTATAGAAGCGCGGTTTGGATCCTGTGATGTTGAAAGAGCCTGCATAACTGTGAATCCACCTACACCCATTGGGCATATACATCCTTCAGTACCACCAGTTAACATAACATCCTGATAACCATCTCTGATTTTGTGGAATGACTCACCGATAGCATTGTTTCCGCTGGCACATGCTGTAACTATACATTCGCACACACCCTTAAATCCTGTATCAATTGCAATCTCACCTGCTGCCATATTTGAAATAGACATAGGGATGAAGAATGGGGATATTTTCTCATAACCCTTTGAAGCGCCTCTGAGAGTCTGTTCTGTGATAGTTATAAGTCCGCCGATACCTGATGAAACAATAGTTCCACATCTGTATGGGTCTTCCTTCTCTATATCAAGTCCGCTGTCCTTTATTGCCTCTCTTGATGCGATAATACCGAACTGGGTATATCTGTCCATCTTACGTGCTTCCTTACGATCCAGATAATCAGCAGGATTATAATCCTTAACCTCTCCTGATACCTTTACCTTAAAATCTGTTGTATCTATCTGCTGTGTAAGGCCTATTCCGCATACGCCTTTTTTAACATTTTCCCATGATTCTTCAAGGTTATGTCCTACAGGGTTTATAGTTCCTATTCCGGTTATTACTACTCGTCTCATTTTTTCCTCCGTATTTGTATAAATAAAATGCAATCGTGACCTTTGGTGACCTGATTAACAGCTCATTCCGCCGGCACACTCTATTACCTGTCCGGTTACATATGCAGCCTCGTCTGATGCAAGAAATGCTACAACCTTTGCTACATCCTCAGGCTGACCAGGTCTTCCAAGTGCAATGTTTTTAACCATTGCTTCCTTAACATCATCAGGAAGAACCTTTGTCATGTCGGTCTCGATGAATCCAGGTGCAACAGCATTACATGTGATACCTCTGCTTCCAAGCTCCTTTGCGATAGACTTTGTCATACCGATAACTCCGGCCTTGCTGGCTGAGTAATTTACCTGACCTGCATTTCCGTATACACCAACCACGCTGCTTATATTAACTATACGTCCATAACGTGCCTTCATCATTGGTCTTGCTGCAGCCTTCATCATGTTGTAGGTTCCCTTAAGGTTTGTGGCGATAACAAGATCAAATTCCTCTTCCTTCATTCTCATAAGCAGATTATCTCTTGTAACACCTGCGTTATTTACCAGAATATCCACAGCACCGAACTGCTCTATAGCCTGCTTGAAAAGATTCTCACAATCCTCAGGCAGCGTAACATTAGCCTGTATAGCAGCCGCCTTAACTCCCTGCTCCTCTATAAGCTTTACAGTCTCCTCTGCAGCTTCGTTGATAACAATATCGCAGATAACAACATTCGCACCTTCAGATGCAAGCTTTACACTTATTGCTCTTCCAATTCCACGTCCGCCACCGGTTACGATTGCGGTCTTACCTTCAAGATTCTTACTCATTTTTTTCCTCCTTTGTTACTCAAAAGTGAGTCAATCAGAAACGTCCCTTTTGACTCATTTAATTACTTCAAGTAATTTCTCTATATCTTCAACGGTTTCAACTCCATATACAGGAATGTCAGGGGTTGTCTTCTGTACAAACTTGGAAAGAGTCTTTCCAGGTCCGATTTCCACAAATGCTTCAACACCCATCTCTGCCATGGCCTTGATGCTGTCGTCGAAATAAACTGATTTCTGAACCTGCTGCTCAAGAAGAGCCTGAACTGTTTCGTCATCTTTCTTTTCACGACCGATGCAATTGAATATAACAGGTGTTGTCATTTCTCCGAAGCTTTCATTTTTAAATCTTTCAGCAAGTGCATCCCCAGCAGGCTTCATAAGAGATGTGTGGAATGGTCCGCTTACCTTAACAGGAAGACATCTTTTTGCTCCCATTTCTTTCAGAACCTCTGCTGCCATATCCACAGCCTCCACATCACCTGAAACTGTTATCTGTCCAGGGCAGTTAAAGTTCGCTGGTTCTGCCACTAGAAGCTTGCCAGCTTCGTCAACCTTACCCTCAGCTTCAAGCTGAGCCTTAACCTTATCACATCCGGCAAATACTGTTTCCTTATCAAGACCAAGTACAGCTATCATTTTGCACTCTCTTCCCTGAACTGCACTCTGCATAGCATTTCCTCTGAACTGAACAAGTGGAATAACCTGATCTTCGGTAAATACTCCTGCTTCGTAAAGAGCTGAATATTCTCCAAGGGAAAGTCCTGCGGCACACACCGGCTCGATTCCCAGATTTTTAAGTATCTTTGTCATTCCCACTGCAAATGCGACCATGCATGGCTGGGTATATTTTGTTTCATTAAGGGTCTCGGCCGGACCTTCAAAGCAAACTTTTTTCAGATCAAAGTCCACACCTTTTACGTTATCAAATGTTTCTTTAAATTCCGGATACTTCTCATAAAGGTCAAGTCCCATACCAACCTTCTGAGCGCCCTGTCCGGCATACAAAAATCCTATCTTCATTTTTTCCTCCTAAATGTTTAAATATAGCATGAGCATGTTTACGTCTGCCGGTGAGACTCCCGAAATTCGGGATGCCTGGCCTATGGACTCAGGACGTATCTGCTCCAGCTTCTGTCTGGCTTCTATCCTGAGATTTCTTACCATGCTATAATCTATGTCGGCAGGTATTTTTTTCACTTCCATTTTTCGGAAATGCTCCACCTGTCTCATCTGTCTTTCTATATAACCCTCGTATTTGAGGGAGATGTCTATCTGCTCTGTTATCTCACGGTCGAGAGCCTTCTCTCCAAAATCCGGTCTGTCAGGATCAAGTTCTGCCACCATTTCGTATCCCAGCTCCGGTCTTCTTATAAGGTCTGCCAGTGATACTGCTGTATGTATGGGTGAGCTTTCATGCTCCTGCAGAAAGCTCTGGGTACCCTTGTTGGCACCTATCATTACAGTCTTAAGTCTCTCGATTTCTGACTTGATTATCTCTCTCTTCCTACAAAAGGATTTGTATCTTTCTTCATCAATGAGTCCCACTTCATGACCTATGTCTGTCAGTCTCAGGTCTGCATTGTCCTGTCTCAGCAGCAGTCTGTATTCAGCCCTGCTGGTCATCATTCTGTAAGGTTCCCGGGTTTCCTTAGTTACCAGGTCATCTATCAGAACTCCAATGTATCCGTCAGATCTGGACAAAACTATGGGGTCTTTGCCCTGCAGCTCTCTTGCTGCATTGATGCCAGCCATAAGTCCCTGGGCTCCGGCCTCTTCGTAGCCACTGCTGCCGTTCATCTGTCCTGCAGAGAACAGTCCCTTCACCGCTTTGAATTCAAGAGACGGCTTCAGATCAGTTGCAGAGATGCAATCGTATTCTATGGCATATGCAGGTCTCACTATCTTTGCATTTTCAAGTCCCGGTATGCTGTGTACCATTCTGTACTGAACGTCCTCAGGCATGGAGGATGACAGTCCGTCCAGATACATTTCCGAAGTAAACTCACCCTCAGGCTCCACGAAAAGCTGATGCCTTTCCTTATCCGGAAATTTCATCACCTTGTCCTCAATGGATGGACAGTATCTTGGTCCCGTTCCTTTTATCACTCCTGAATAAAGTGGTGAACGATCTATATTTTCCTGAATAACCTTTTTGGTTTCTTCTCCTGTATAGGTAAGCCAGCATGAAATCTGATCTCTGGCTATATCCTCTTCGGAATTTGTAAATGAGAAGGGCTGAATATGTTCATCACCCTTCTGCTCTGACATCTTCGAATAATCAATGGTATTTCCATCAAGTCTCGGCGGCGTACCTGTTTTAAAACGCCTCAGGCTTATTCCCATGTCCAGAAGAGACTGGGAAAGATTATTTGCAGCCATAAGTCCGTTTGGTCCCGTATAGGTTACGGTGTCTCCATATATGCACATGGCTTTCAGGTAAACACCTGTACAAAGGATAACCGCCCGGGCATGGTAGACCGCTCCCGAAAATGTTTTCGCTCCTGTAATCCTTTTAATATCCCCCTCCTGCTCATAAAGAAGCTCGGCTACTTCACCCTGTCTGAGTGTAAGCCGAGGTTCAGCCTGAAGAGTCATTCTCATTTGTTTTGTATATTCGCCTTTATCGGCCTGAGCCCTGAGTGAATGCACCGCCGGCCCTTTGGAAACATTTAGCATTTTGGACTGAATATAGGTCTTATCTATATTCTTTCCCATCT
The DNA here is from genome assembly GCA_902795855.1 of uncultured Lachnospiraceae bacterium. Classification (GTDB taxonomy): domain Bacteria; phylum Bacillota; class Clostridia; order Lachnospirales; family Lachnospiraceae; genus Eubacterium_Q. The sequence continues at coordinate 19,201 of CADBMW010000007.1, read as the reverse complement.
CGCCGCCCAGAGCATCTATTTCTCTTACCAGATGTCCCTTACTGCTTCCACCGATATTTGGATTACAAGGCATTAACGCGACGCTGTCCATGCTGACGGTAAACATGATGGTTTCAAATCCCATTCTTGCAGCAGCAAGTGCTGCCTCACAGCCCGCATGTCCTGCGCCGATTATTATAATGTCATAGGTTTCTTCTACATTCATAATACTTGCCTGTTATGCACTGAATCCCTTCAGTATCTTCATTCCATCTTCATAAAGACTGCTTATTATCTCAGCTGCCGGCTTAATTTCCTTCAGCTGTCCGCAGACCTGTCCGGCCATTACGGAACCCATTTTTACATCACCATCTGTAACAGCACGTCTGAGTCCTCCCAGAGTGATCTGCTCCAGCTCCTCACGGGATGCTGCCTGAGCTTCAAGCTTCAGATATTCTCTTGCCATCTGATTCTTGATTATTCTTACAGGAGCATTAAGGCTGCGGCCTGTTACTGTAGTGCTGTTATCCTTAGCTTTAATAAGCTCATTTTTATAATTCTCATGGATAGGACATTCTTCACTTACAAGAAGACATGTTCCCACCTGAACTCCAGCTGCACCAAGGCACATTGCTGCGGCAAACTGTCTTCCATCAGCTATACCACCTGCAGCTATTACAGGAATATCAACACAGTCGATTATCTGTGGAACAAGAGCCATAGTTGTCATATCTCCCACATGACCACCGCTTTCTCCACCTTCAGCGATAACTGCATCAGCTCCCTGTTTTTCAACTCTTCTTGCCAATGCACTGCTGGCAACTACAGGAATTACAACGGCGCCATTTTCTTTCCACTTCTCCATATATTTTCCAGGAGTTCCTGCACCGGTAGTTATAATCTTTATATTCTCTCTTACAAGCAGATCAGCTATATTATCCACATCAGGATTAAGAAGCATAAGGTTAACTCCGAAAGGCTTATCAGTTGCCTTTCTTGCATCATATATTTCCTGCTCAATCCTTGCTGCATCATATCCGCCGGAACCTATAAGTCCCAGGGCACCTGCATTGGAAACAGCTGCTGCAAATTTTCCCAGGGCGATATTTGCCATACCACCCTGGATAATGGGATACTTTGTACCCAGTAATTCGTTTATCATTTTTCTTCTCCCAAATTAGTTCATATTAAAGTTCATATTAATCAGATCAGTTCGCATCAATCAGAACGTCGTATCAGCCCTCTTTTCCAAGAACTACCGAATCAATATTTCTGAACTTCTGATATCTGTCCTTTGCTATGTCCGCTCCGGATTTACCTTTGAATTTCCTCAGCTCGCTTACAAGCATTTCATCAATATCACGGAATACAACGCTTGGATTATGATGTGCACCACCAAGTGGTTCCCTGATGATTCCATCTATAACACCGTACTCATAAAGATCCTGAGCTGTAAGCTTCATAAGCTTGCAGGCCTCATCTGCACGGTTTGAATCCTTCCAAAGAATAGTTGCAAAGCCTTCAGGTGAAAGCACGGAATAAACAGCATTTTCCAGCATGTAAACTGAATTTGCCACACCTATTGCAAGGGCTCCACCACTGCTTCCCTCCCCTGTTACAATGGCAATTACAGGAACCTTCAGTGAACTCATTTTTGCAAGATTCATGGAAATGGCCTGGCTCTGTCCATGAGCCTCGGCATCAAGTCCCGGATAAGCCCCGGGAGTATCTATAAATGTTATAATAGGGCGTCCAAACTTCTCAGCCTGCTTCATAAGTCTGAGGGCCTTACGATATCCTTCAGGCTCCGGCATTCCAAAATTATATTCCAGATTTTCCTGCAGGTCTCTTCCCTTTCTATGTCCCAGCACAGTTACAGGGACACCATGAAACATGGCTATACCGCCAAATATACTTTTGTCCTCTTTATTCAGAAGGTCACCTCTCTGAATAAAGAAATCATCGAAAAGGGCCTCGATATAATCATCTACCTTAGGTCTTTTCGGATGTCTTGCCATAAATACTCTGTCGTGAGGTGTAAGATTTATAGCCTCCTCCAGTGTTTTATCATACTGAGCATGAAGATCACTGAGAAGCTCCAGATTATTCATATCATCCTTAAGGGCATCTATCTGTTCTTCAAGAGCAGTAAGTCTGTTATCTACGTCTCTTATTTTATCCATGACTTCCTCCTCTTCTCATGTAATCTTAATATGTGAGCCAGAGTGGATCTCATTTCCTGTCTTGAAACAATGGCATCAACAAAGCCATGCTCTTCCAGATACTCAGCTCTCTGGAAGCCTTCAGGAAGCTTCTGTCCTATGGTCTGCTCTATAACTCTCGGACCCGCAAATCCGATAAGTGCTCCGGGCTCAGCCAGAGTAATATCTGCAAGGGTTGCAAAGCTGGCGCTAACACCACCTGTTGTAGGATGGGTAAGAACTGAGATATAAAGTCCACCGTTATTACCAAATCTCTCAGCAGCTGCCGATGTCTTAGCCATCTGCATGAGTGAAAGAATTCCCTCCTGCATTCTGGCGCCGCCGCTTGCCGTAAATATTATGATAGGCAGTTCAAATTTTTCAGCAGCCTCAAATGCGGATGTAACCATCTCGCCTACTGCTATTCCCATACTTCCCATCAGGAATTCGCTGGCCATAATAACTACAACAGTTTTGTGGCCTTCTATTTCACACACACCTGAAAGAACTCCTTCTTCCAGACCTGTTTTTTCTTTAAGTCCTGATATCTTTGCCTCATAGTCAGGATAATCAAGAGGATTTCTGAAGGGAATATCAGATTTAAGCTTTCTGAAGGTTCCCGGATCCGCGATTCCCATAAGACGTCTTCTGGCAGATATCTTCGCATGTTTACCACATTCAGGACATACATAAAGAGCCTGCTTTATATCATGAAGAGGCATCACCTTTCCACATCCCTGACATGTAAATGTACTTTGTTCAGAGGATGGTGTCTCAACAAAAGGAGCTTCCTTTTCTGCCAGTACAGGCTCCGAATTTATACTAATCACATCAGGAGATTTTCTTTCTCTGACATGATTACCAAATAACTTCATTTTCAATTCCTCCAAGTAGTCCGGTCTATATTACCGAGATTTACTTATATCAAAGGAAGAAGCCGAAGCACCAATGGTTTTCCACTAGTGTTCGACTCCCCCATATGATTTAAGTTATGTTTTTACTTATGTGATTCCACATAATCAACAAGGTCCTGAACTGTCTTAATAGTTGGAAGATCCTCGTCAGCTATTGCTACACCGATTGCATCTTCGATAGCCATACCAAGCTCAACAGCGTCAAGTGAGTCAGCTCCAAGGTCATCTGTGAGGGAAGCGTCAAGAGTGATCTTATCCTCATCTACACTAAGAGTCTCTGCGATTACAGCCTTGATTTCATCAAACATTTCTTTTTCTCCTTTATGTAATATATATTCCCAAAGAGGGGTATTGGTTAAAAATTTTTATTTAAAATTTTTTAACCTTTTCCATTATAATCGATATATAATAATTGTCAACATACAAATCTGAAAATGTGTCCATTATCTCTATGTATTACATATCAAAGAACAAAAAAGGAAAACCGTTATCTATGGTCCCCTTTTCGGGGCAGAGCGAGTTTTCCTTTAATATACATTATAAATTTTGTAATATTCTATTTAATTATTCCAGTCCTACTCCTGGTTCCAGTCCCTGGCCTTAATCTCGGCACGGCGGACCTTTCCACTGGAGGTCTTTGGCAGCACATCTACAAACTCCACTATTTTCGGGCGCTTGTAGGATGCAAGATTTGATCTGAGATATTTCATGGTGTCCTTCTTCAGTTTTTCGGAAGGAGCCGTTCCCTTTGTCAGAACTATGGATGCCTTTATGGCCTGTCCTCTCACTACGTCAGGAACACTTGTTACTGCACATTCCAGAACGTATGGCAGCTTCATTATCTCATTTTCGATTTCAAATGGTCCTACTCTGAAGCCTGCAGTCTTGATCACATCATCTACACGGCCCACATACCAGAGATATCCATCCTCATCTTTATATGCAGTATCACCGGTGTGATAAAGACCTGAATTCATAACAGCATCTGTTTTTTCTTTGTCCAGATAGTATCCCAGGAAAAGCCCTCTCGGAGGTGTATCTCCCAGAACGATACATACTTCGCCTGTTTCGTTTATTTCGGCTTCGGTATCATTATCCTTCATTATCTTTACTTCGAAGAGCGGACTTGGTTTACCCATGGAGCCTGGCTTTGGTTTCATGCCACTTAAGTTTCCGGCTATCAGGGTTGTTTCAGTCTGACCGAAGCCTTCCATGATGCTGAGGCCGGTAACATTCTGAAATTTAGTATATACCTCTGAATTAAGTGCCTCACCTGCGGTAGAAACATTTTTCAGTGATGACAGGTCGAACTTCGACATATCTACATGCACCAGCATTCTGAAAACAGTAGGCGGTGCACAGAAGGTTGTTATCCTATATTTCTCTATCATACCAAGGATATCCTTGGCATAAAAATCATCATAATCATAGGTGAATACCGATGCCTCGGAAAGCCACTGGCCATAGAGCTTGCCCCAGAGGGCCTTACCCCAGCCGGTATCACTGATGGTAAAATGTATTCCCTCGGGATCCACCTGATGCCAGTACTTCGCTGTTATGTAATGTCCCAAAGGATATTTATATGAATGAGTAGCCATCTTCGGATATGATGTGGTTCCTGATGTAAAGAACATCAGCATAGGATCATTTCCACCCGGTGCATTGGATGGTCTCTTAAGAGTTCCGGAGAAAAATCTTATATCACGGTTATAATTCGACCAGCCTTCTCTCGATCCTCCCACCATTATCTTGGTCTTAAGACCTTTATAATTCTTGGTGGCCTTCATTATCTCATCAGCCACATCTCCGTCGGCTGTTGCAACAACTGCACTAATGTGACCTGCCTTGAATCGGTACTCAAAATCCTTCTTTGTAAGAAGAAATGAACAAGGGATAGCTATGGCTCCTATCTTGTGAAGCGCAAGAATAGTAAACCAGAACTGATAATGTCTCTTTAAGACCAGAAGTACTCTGTCGCCCTTTCTTATACCGAGATAGTGAAGATAATTTGCTGTCTTATTTGAATAAGTCATCATATCCTTGAAGGTAATCCTTCTTTCCTTACCCTCTCTCGATATATGAAGCATGGCCGTCTTATCCGGACATTTCTTTGCCAGCTCATCCACCACATCATAGGCAAAATTAAAATTATCATCATCATGAAAATCTATAGCCCTGATGGTTCCCTTATTATCAACATATGAAGAAATATATTTCCCTGCCACTCCCTCTTCAGGAGTAAGGGTGAAATTTGACTTGTTATCTGCCATTTATCTATCCTTTTCTGCACGTAGTTTTCAAAACTACATGTGATGTTCTGAATTATATATCATGATATTATGTATGTCAATCTATCAAGTTACAGTTCTTCCATCACAAATTTTACAGATTTTCTATTTCAAGCTCCACCGGACAATGGTCAGAACCAAGTATATCAGTATGGATCTTTGCATCCACTATCTTCTCTTTAACATCCTCCGAAACCAGAAAATAATCAATACGCCATCCTGCATTTCTGGCTCTGGAATTAAATCTGTATGACCACCAGGAATAAATATCCCTTTCGTCAGGATACTTATATCTGAAGCTGTCTACAAAGCCTGCCGCAAGAAGCTCAGTCATCTTCCCTCTCTCTTCATCAGAGAAACCGGCATTATGATGATTGGCAGCGGGATTCTTAAGGTCTATCTCCTGATGAGCCACATTCATATCGCCGCAGAGGATTACCGGCTTTTCCTTTTTCAGATTTACCAGGTAGTCCCTGAAATCATCTTCCCATTTCATTCTGTAATCAAGTCTCTTCAGTTCATTTTGTGAATTAGGAACATATACACAGACAAAAAAGTAGCTGTCCATATCAAGCGTGATAAGACGGCCTTCCTGATCATGTTCTTCTATTCCCATTCCTAAGATAACATTTTTAGGTTCCTGTTTTGTGAAAACAGCGGTTCCGGAATATCCTTTTCGTTTGGCATAATTCCAGAACTGATGATAGCCCGGTGTTTCAAGAATCAGCTGATCCTTCTGCATCTTGCTTTCCTGGATACAGAGTATATCTGCATCCAGCGCATCAAAGGATTCCTTGAAGCCTTTATTTACACAGGCTCTTATTCCATTTACATTCCATGAAACAAATCTCATATTTACCTCACCTTATTCTATCTGCGTTCTTCGGGACGTCTACGTCTGGCTGCCGGAAGTTTTGCCACATGTGACATACCGGCTGCAAGCATCAGCAGATATCCGAAAGGAACAATGGCTGCTGCAAAATCCACCAGATAATAAATCTTTGTAAGCTTCATCAGCTCACCTATTCCAAACATTACCAGGGGATTAAAAACTATACAAAGCTTATTTACTCTTATTCTGCTTTGAGAAACCAGATACATATATGCGATGGATGATCCTCCCACAGCTATTACAAAATATGCTATAGCAACTACAGCAAAATAATAAAACATTCCTTCAACAGTGGAAATGATATCCGCACCCATCAGATTTGTGGAGTAAAGCAGCTTATAAACTATGGCCATAGCAAGATAACATCCATCTACAAAAAGAAAACCAAAGGCACCCATATGCATACTCAGATCAAAGAGCTTTACCATCCTGTGGTCGCCAATACTTCTCTTTCTTCTGGTAAGGGCCACACCCTTTATCATCTCTTTTGCACCAAGATAGAAAATAGGAACTCCTATACCAATAAGAATAATAGCTGCCTCAAATCTATACATTGGCATCTTAGGCCAGTTGCTCTGTATGAAACCGTTTTTGATGTTGTCCTTTCCGTATGCAGATGAGAGCCACATGGATATCATGCAGAGTACTGCACCGAACATACCATATAGCATATTTCTCATTGCCTTAGCTTTATTCTTCATTATTATCCTGCCTTAAAACAATTTCCTTGTCATACCGGGAAGTTTTTCGGTGGAGTAAAGCCACTTCATTACACCCGCACCGATTATTATAACATATCCTGCTATACTTAGAGTATCAGGAATTTCAGAAAATACAAAAAATCCTAAAATTGCAGCAAATATCACCTGAGAATAATCATAAACAGATATTTCCTTGGCAGGTGCATAGGTATAAGCTGCTGTAATATTCATCTGTCCCACCATGGCAGAGGCTCCTGCCAGAAGCAGATATATCAGCTGCTTCGTTGTCATGGGTTCATATTCCAAAATGAAAAATGGTAATGTTACTAAAGTTGAAAAAAGAGAAAAGCACATTACCACCACAGGTCCTCTTTCACCTCTGCTGGTAACACTTCTTAAAAATGCATATGCGGTACCTGCGCCAAAGCCGCTGAAGAGTCCTACCAGAGCAGGAAGGCTCGCCAGACCTTTACCCGGCTTTACTATCAGTATAACTCCCAGAAATGCCAGTATGATAGTCAGCCATTCAAAAAGAACAGGTTTTTCCTTAAGTATGAAAATAGACATGATCATAGCAAAGAAGGGAGACATTTTATTCAGCATATTCGAGTCCGCCAGATCCAGTCTGTCTACGGCCCAGAAGTTTGCTATGAGTCCTGCAGTTCCAAAAAGACATCTCATGAGAAGTCCCGGAATGGTAGGCTTGTTAATCTTAAATTTTTCCTTACTTCCCGCCAGCACGATTACAGCCATGAAGAAGGCTACCAGATTTCTGAAAAGCGCCTTCTGCATAGTGGGAAGGTCTCCAGAAAGCTTTAAGAATAAAGTCATAAGTGAAAAGCCCAGTGCAGCCAGAATAATATGAAAGACACCTCTTGCTTTATTTTCAGTTTTAGTTACATTTTTATCCATGATACATACACAGAAATCCCGGAGCATGAGATACACTCCGGGAGTTTAGAATCAATAATCAATTGGTGACAGAAGTCTCACCGCCTCTTCCAGCAGTGCTCCTTCATGCATTGTAAATGTTATAAGAACTATAAGTCCTTCCTTATCTATGGCGAACTGAGTTCTTCTTCCTATGGTTTCCATGTCATCCTTTACATCAAGACAGTAATACTTCTGACCCAGGAAGGTAACCTTACCCAGGGAGTAATTTGTATACTTCTCAGACGACATCTTCAAATATGCTTCCGCATTAAATTCGGGCATAAGATATTTGTCAGGATTAATGTAAGAGATGATGGCATTTGAACCATCCTTTGTATCATATGCAATGGCTGCATATGTGGTACCTTCATCATAAGGTGATTTGAAGCCTGCCCACAGATTGTTTACATATTCAAGATCAGCATTTGTGGCTGAAGCCACACCTGCAGCATCATAGAATTTCCATTCTGCTCCATCAACAGTCATCTTGAATTCAGCCAGTGCATTGTAATATGTGTTTCCATCATACATTCCCATAGGAGTTGCATCCGTAAGAGATGCCGGCTTGTTTAAAGCAGCATCCGATGGGGTTGCATCTGTGGAAGTTGCATCTGTATAGCTTGCAACCATTAATGCATCTGTAATACTTGCATCCAGTGGGGTTGAAAGTTCTTCATCTATTTCTTCTTCCTGCTTGCTGGAAAAGTTTGGAGATGAATAAGCTTCTTCATCATCCTTTCCGCAGGCAGCCAGAAATGTTATAGCAAATATCAGAATTACTGAGACATATTTTTTTATATTATCTCTCATATTATTTCTCCAGATTTTAAAAATCTTATTTCTTCTTTTTTCCTACCTTTGAGCTTTCCTCGGCTTCAGTCTCTTCTTCATAAACTGCATCGCCGCTCTCAACCTCAGCTATAGCCTTCTTATGCATAGGAATACGACAGTTCTTGTTGTTACCAAATTCAACAATAACTGTATCTTCATCTATACCAATTACTGTACCGTAGAAACCACTGGTTGTCATGATGCTGTCACCAGGCTTAAGTCCACGCATCATTTCTTCCTGCTGTGCATTCTGCTTTTTGGTTGGCTTTATGAAAAGAAAATAGATGATACCTATGAAGAATAATACATAGGCAACCATAAAACCTATACCCATTCCGCCGCCTTTAGCAGCACTGTTTAAAACTGTTAATATCATTATTATTTCTCCTTTTGACTTTTGACACTTATGACATCTTATTATAATTATAGTTATTATGCAATCATTTTTTGATGATGTAACAAACATTAACTATTTTGACTCTGCCGCAGCTTCCTTAAAGCCCTCAAGTCTCATTTTCTTATAAGCCTTCCATTCATGTCTTTCTATGGCATCCCTTATCTCTTCCATCATGTTGTTATAGAAGTAAAGGTTGTGCATAACCGAAAGTCTCAGTCCCAGCATCTCGTCTCTCTTGAGAAGATGCCTTATATAGCTTCTGGAATAACGCTTACATACCGGGCAATTACACTCACTGTCAATGGGGTTGTCGTCCAGTTCATACTTCTGGTTTTTAAGATTGAGCTTGCCCTTGCTGGTATAAACCTGACCGTGTCGGCCATTTCTGGAAGGATACACACAGTCAAAGAAATCAATTCCTCTGTCCACCGCCTCCAGAATGTTTTCCGGGGTTCCAACTCCCATAAGATAAGTTGGCTTTTCAAGAGGAAGATGAGGAACCGTTACATCGAGAATATGATACATTTCTTCGTGACTCTCTCCCACTGCCAGACCTCCTATGGAATAACCCGGAAGGTCAAGCTCGGATATTCTCTTGGCATTTTCTATTCTGACATCATCAAGAACACCACCCTGATTGATTCCGAAAAGCATCTGCTGCTTATTGATGGTCTCATCCATGGAATTCAGTTCATTCATCCTGTCCACACATCTCTTCAGCCATCTCTCAGTTCTGGCAACAGAAGCTTCTATATACTTTCTTTCCGCCTTTGCAGGTGGACATTCATCAAATGCCATGGCAATGGTAGATCCCAGCTTTGACTGGATATTCATACTTTCTTCCGGTCCCATAAATATCTTACGTCCGTCTATATGGGAACTGAAGGATACTCCTTCTTCTTTTATGTTTCTCAGCTTTGCCAGTGAGAAAACCTGAAAGCCTCCGGAATCAGTAAGAATAGGCCGGCTCCACGTGGTAAACCTGTGGAGCCCGCCCATTTTATACACTATATCTTCACCGGGTCGTACATGCATATGGTAGGTATTGCAGAGCATAACCTCGGTTTTTATCTGTTCCAGATCAGCCGCCGAAAGCGCACCTTTTATTGCTGCCGCCGTGGCCACATTCATAAACATAGGTGTACGAATGGTTCCGTGGGGCGTTTCAAAATCTGCTCTTTTGGCGAGACCGTCTCTCGTAATAAGTTTATACATATCAATTCTCTGTTCTAAGTGTTACCGTCATGGTAGATTTTTCATAGTTACCGAAGGAATCAGCACGGTAGACTTCAAGTTCTACTTCCTGCCCATCCTTGCATTGTCTTATATGATTCTGTAAATCTTCAACAGTATAAACTTCTTCTTTGTCAAATGCAACTATAATGTCACCTACATGAAGTCCTGCATCTGAAGCAGGTGAGAACTCAGTTATCTCCTTAATATATACTCCCATTGGGAAGCCATAAATCTGAGAATATTCATTGCTTATATCAGCTCCGGAAATACCGAGGTAAACTGCTCCATTAGGATTTCCCTCTATTATATCATTTACGATGGTCATGGCTTTATTGATAGGAATTGAGAAGCCCATTCCTTCAACTGTGCTGTCTACATATTTAACGGAGTTGATTCCTATAACATTTCCATTGGAATCGATAAGTGCACCACCACTGTTACCAGGGTTGATGGCTGCATCAGTCTGAATAAAGGTTCCTTCAGCATCCTCTATTGTACGATCCAGGGCACTTATGTATCCAACTGTTACGGACTGACCATAGCCTAAAGCATTTCCGATAGCTATAGATGGCTGACCAACCTTAAGATTGTCAGAATTTCCGATGGATGCAACTGAAATGGCTTTCTTTGTGGAATCCTTCATGTCACTCTTCTTAACAATAAGAACAGCTATATCAGCATTTACATCATATCCTTTAACTGTAGCATTTACTGTCTCGCTGTCGTTAAAGCCTACCTTTATTTCTTCAGCATGCTCTATAACATGATGATTGGTTACCAGATACAGATTCTCATCATCCTGATCGATAATGATACCTGAGCCTGCGCCGGTTGTAGGTGTACTATAGCTTGTAAAGAAGTACTCCTGAGTAACAGTTGCCGCAGTTGTTATAGATACTATGGAAGGCTGAGCCGCTTCAACAATAGAAGCAACATCGTACTGAAGTGTTTCTCCTCCGCCGTTTGTAACAGTAACCTGATCATTTATTTTATCATCAGAAGATTTTGCTTTTTCGCTGGAGGACTCAGCTTTATCCTTCTCTTTTTCAGAAGCGGAAGTGTCTTTATCTTCGTTTTCAAGCTCCTGAGTCTGGGATGATTTGAATTTCAGCTTATTGGTTGCAAGATCTACACCCTGGAAGACTCCGCCTGCCACTAGTCCAAATACTGCTGCTACCACTGCTGCGGTACCGATTTTCTTGCCAAATGAATCTTTCTTTTTTGTTTTACTTCTATTTACTTTAGAAGGATTGTTTCCAGAAGGGCGTGCAGCCGCATTATGTTCATAAGGCGATCTGCTATTTGTATTTTGATTTGTATTTTGATTTGAATTTTGATTATAAAGATTCGGATTTGAATACGGACCGTTTCCCATAGATGGTGAATCATCATATGGAGATGTGCTCTGATAACTCATACCTGTGTACTGTGGTCCCTGGCCATAAGGCTCACCACTCTGATTCTGATTAAGATTATTTGAATTTAATTCTGACATAATCTTCACTTCCTTTCCTGAATATGCATTTCACTGTAAGCATATTTCTTATGTCTTTGTTCTTGGTATGTCATTAAATATAATCTTCAAATGTGATGAAATTGTGTTATACTTGTTTTAATTGAGTGTTGCCAATTTTAACTTTTATTTAACAAATGGCATATAAAAAGCATCTAATTTGAGGTAAACAAATGTTCAGGATATGGGGCAAAATAATTAAAGAAAATCATCTGCTTAAAGACAGTGTAATATGTCTTGAAGGACACGAAATGTCCAGAACCAAGAAGGTTTATACTGCTTTGGAAAAACTCTGTGATGAGTTCGATCTTGCAGTACCCATATGGCTTGATTCCAACAAGACTGATTTCATCAATCATGCCCGTACCCGTTTCAACCAGGATAGTTTCATGGAAACCATCGATTTCGATTATCTGGATTTCCAGGTCATCGAAGAAGATCATATATGGGAATGATTATAAAACCGCAAAGCATATAATTTACATCATTCCTTTTCCTGTAAGATTTATTTTTGCTCTTCCCGATGTTTTGTCCGATACTTTTTTTGTCACATCTTCAGAAATCTTTTCAGGTATTACAACATGCATAGTAACACTTGTACCGTAATCCATATTCATTGATACACCCTCTACATTTTCCAGAAGGTATTTTACGGTTTCAAAATCAGGATACTCTATTTCCATATCATACAGGCAGCAGAGACATTCTTCCTTTGTTTCTGCATTTAACACAGCTTCCTTGGCAGAGTCGGTATATGCTCTCACCAGTCCACCGGTTCCCAGCAGAATCCCTCCAAAATATCTTACTACTATGACTATGATATCCTGTATTCCGGATCCGGTTATTACGTCGAGGATTGGCTTTCCTGCAGTTCCTCCCGGTTCTCCGTCATCGGAGAATTTCATCCTCGGGTTGCTGTCTCCAATGCTGTATGCATAGCAGACATGTCTTGCCATGGAATGCTTCTTCCGGATTTCCTTCAGAAGCTCCGTCGCTTCTTCCTCGGAGCTGATATTTGCAGCAATACCCAGAAACTTGGATTTCTTCACCTCTACCTTTGATTCACCTGTTTTAGTTATAATACGTCTTTCCATATTGGAGCTTTCCTTTTACTATTTGCCCTAATTCTAAGAAAAAGCCTGACTGGCAGGCTTTTTACTAGTGCTTGGGTAATCAATTAGTTCAGAATCTTCTTCAGCTCATCCATAAATGTATTCACATCCTTGAATTCTCTGTAAACAGATGCAAAACGAACATATGCTACTCCATCCAGATCCTTGATTTTATCCATAACTATGCTTCCGATAACGGAGCTGTCGATTTCTCTTATTTCCTTATTATATATCTCAGATTCGATTTCATTTATGCAGGCCTCGATTCTTTCCATAGAAACAGGTCTCTTATGGCAGCTTCTGATAAGGCCCTGCATAAGCTTCTCTCTGTCATATGGCTCTCTGGATTTATCCTTCTTTATAACCATAAGAGGTATGGCTTCTACCTTTTCATAGGTAGTAAATCTTTTTCCGCAGACATCGCACTGACGTCTTCTTCTGATAGCTGAATTATCGTCAGCAGGTCTGGAATCTATAACTCTTGTATTATCATCACCGCAATATGGACATTTCATAGCTTTCACCTCTGTTTTTTAAAACTAAATGGTATTTTACCATCATCATTGTAATGTTGCAAGTTTTACCCACAACATCTTGAAATAAACTAAGGTTTTTGATACCATAGGTAGTGCTGTTAAGCAAAAATGATATCATTTAAAGAGGAGCAGGATATGATACTTGCCTGTCAGAACATTTCAAAAAGCTACGGGGACAACGTAGTTTTAAATAATATAAATTTTCATATAGAGAAAAACGACAAATGCGCCATCGTTGGAATGAATGGAGCCGGCAAGACCACTCTCCTCAGAATCATTATAGGCGAGGAGGAAGCCGACAGCGGAAATGTGGCCATTTCCAGAGATGTAAGACTAGGTTATCTTTCACAGAATCAGGATAACGAACTGGAAAATACCATTTACGGGGCTATGCAGGAGGCAAAAAGCTACCTCATAGAAATGGAAGAAAAACTCAGACGTCTGGAAAAGGAAATGGAAGAAAAAAGCGGTGATGAGCTGAACTCTCTTCTTGAGGTTTATAACCGGCTTTCTACTACTTATGACAGAGAAAACGGTTATGCCTATGAAAGCGAGATTACCGGCGTTATCGCGGGTCTGGGCTTCAGCAAGGAGGACTATGCTCGTCCTGTGGGAGAGCTTTCCGGAGGCCAGAAAATGAGGGTTGCGCTGGGCAGGCTGCTGCTTTCCCATCCTGATATCATTATACTCGACGAGCCAACAAATCATTTGGACATGGCATCCATCACCTGGCTGGAAGGATTTCTTGCTTCCTATCCCGGTGCGGTGATCACCGTAAGCCACGACAGATATTTCATAGACAGGATTACAAATAAGATAATAGAAATAGATCAGGGAGCTTCCTCTGTTTATAATGGAAGCTACTCATATTACAGCGAAGAAAAGGCTAAAAAGCGCCAGGCCGAAATGAATGCTTATCTGAAGCAGCAGGCTGTGATAAAGCATGAGGAAGAGGTCATAACCAAGCTGAAGCAGTTTAACAGAGAGAAATCCATCAAGCGTGCTGAAAGCCGTGAGAAAAAACTGGACAAGATAGAGGTTATGGATAAGCCTACGGAAACCGTAAGCGACATGAGACTAAAGCTTGAGCCTGTATGCGAATCCGGAAACGATGTCCTATATGTGGAGGGACTTTCAAAAGCTTACGGCACAAATCAGCTGTTCGAGAATCTGGAGATAGATATAAAGCGAGGGGAGCATGTGGCTCTCATCGGTGCAAATGGTACCGGAAAAACCACCATCCTGAAGATACTTAACAGGATTGTTCCAAAGGACAGTGGCCGTATTACCCTGGGGTCAAAGGTAAGGGTTGCATATTTCGATCAGGAACATCATGATCTGGACACCTCCAAAACCATTTTTGAGGAAATGTCTGATTCTTTTCCTGATATGAACAATACCCGTATCAGAAATGTGCTGGCCGCATTTCTTTTTACCGGAGACGATGTATTCAAAAACATAGGGGATCTTTCCGGAGGTGAGCGTGGCCGTCTTTCACTTGCAAAGCTCATGCTTTCACCGGCGAATCTGCTGATTCTGGATGAGCCTACAAACCATCTGGATATACCTTCAAAGGAAATTCTGGAGGATGCACTTACCAGCTACACCGGAACTGTATTTTTCGTAAGTCATGACAGATATTTCATTAACAGAGCCGCCACCAGGATAATAGAGCTGCGCGATAAGGTACTGACGAATTATCAGGGTGATTACAGGTATTATGAAGATAATAAAGACCGCATCTTCGCTCTCCAGCATCCCGAGCTGAGTGCTGATACCCCAGTTTCGGAAGCTCAGAGCACAAAGTCTGAAGGCCGACTAGATTACGAGTCGAAAAAAGCAGCATATGCAAACCAAAGAAAAAGAGAAAACGAATTAAAGAAGACCGAGGCGGCCATAGAAAAAACCGAAGGTCGTATCGCCGAAATAGATGAAGAACTGGGAAAACCTGAGAACGGAACCAACGTTTCCCTTCTAATGGAACTCAGCAGCGAAAAGGAAGGACTGGAAGAAAAGCTCATGGAGCTATATGAAGCATGGGATAATCTTCAGAGTCAGTGAAAGAGGAAACTATCAAAAGTAAGGTCTCGCTTCGCACGACTTTCTTTTCCCGCTGATAAGTTATATAATATCAAACATAGTATTAAGCACTATCATAATTCAGCACATTAAAATGCTGAATCATCAAAAAACTCAATTACATTAATTTACATTCTAGGAGGATTTAATAATGGGAATGAATATAGCATGTTTAGATCTTGAAGGAGTTCTGGTACCTGAAATATGGATAGCATTTTCTGAAGCAAGCGGAATACCTGAGCTTAAGAAGACAACCAGAGATGAACCGGATTACAACAAGCTTATGAATTACAGAATAAACATATTAAACGAGCGCGGACTGGGATTAAAGGAAATTCAGGATACCATCGCAACCATCGATCCCCTTCCGGGAGCAAAAGAGTTTCTTGATGAACTCAGAAGCGTAACTCAGACTATAATAATCAGCGATACATTTGAACAGTTCGCAAAGCCTCTTATGGTGAAGCTGGGAATGCCTACACTTTTCTGCAATTCACTGGAAGTTGCCGAAGATGGCAAGATCACAGGCTTCAAAATGCGCTGTGAAAAATCAAAGCTTACAACGGTAAAGGCACTTCAGAGCTGTGGCTTCGATACCATCGCAACAGGAGACAGCTTCAATGACCTGGCCATGATTCAGGCAAGTAAAGCCGGCTTCCTCTTCCGTTCAACAGAACAGATCAAGAAGGATTATCCGGAACTTCCTGCTTATGAAGAATACAGCGACCTGCTGGCCGCCTTCAAAGCAGCCCTGTAAATACGGAAAAACTTGAGTCTCGACTCGCGCCGGAGAAGGCGCTCGCTGAGTCATTAGGGACGGTTCTCTTTGACTCACTCCTTCGGAGCGAGTCAGAGAGAACCGTCCCTATCTGACTCAGAGAGAACCGTCCCTAATGACTCAAAACCATCCACCTCAGATCACATCCAGGGCTTCTCTGAGGGTTGAGACATAATGAATTTCTGCACCCATCTGATCCAGTTCTTTGCTTCTGTTGGATTTTGGCAGTACCAGTTTGGTGTATCCAAGCTTTACTGCTTCTTTAACCCTAAGAGTTATGTTTCTGACTCCACGGATTTCTCCCGCAAGTCCTATCTCGCCTATTATGACAGTCTGGGGATCCACCGCCCTGTCTCTGAAGGATGATGCTATGGCACATATTACTCCCAGATCTGCCGAAGGATCACTTAGCTTTATTCCACCGGCTATATTGACATAGCAGTCGCAGCCTGAAAGACTGAGGCCTCCTCTTTTTTCCAATACTGCAATAAGCATGTTTACTCTGTTATAATCCAGTCCTACACTGGTTCTTCTGGCCATGTTGTAGCTGGAGTCTGCGCAGAGGGCCTGTATCTCTACTAAGAGCGCTCTGGTTCCTTCCACTGTACAAACCACCACCGAACCGGATGCATCCTCAGGTCTTCCGTTTAAGAAGAATTCTGATGGATTTGTCACCTCTTCCAGACCGGTATCCACCATGTTGAATACTCCGATTTCATTTGTTGAGCCGAAACGGTTTTTATTTGCTCTCAGCATTCTGAAACCGCCGCTTTCATCTCCCTCGAAATACAGAACTGAATCCACCATATGCTCCAGTGTTCTTGGGCCTGCCACTGTTCCTTCCTTTGTTACATGTCCAACTATAAATACTGCTGCATTTTTCTGCTTTGCAATCTGCAGAAGTCTTGATGTAACTTCTCTGACCTGTGAAACGGTTCCCGGTGCGTTATCTATATCATTTGACATTATAGTCTGAATTGAATCGATTATGACCACCTGTGCCTGAAGGCTTTCTATCTGATTCTCTATGTTATCCATATCATTATCGCTGAGAAGCATGAGCCTCTCTTCCATAATGGTGCCTTCTGTTATACCTAGTCGCACCGCCCGGGACTTTATCTGTGAAACAGATTCCTCTCCTGATACATAGAGAACCCTCACGTCATCCTTCACCAGGTTTCTGCACATTTCCAGAAGCAGGGTGGATTTACCTATACCCGGATCTCCACCTACAAGCACCAGGGAGCCTTCTACAATTCCGCCCCCCAGAACTCTGTCCAGTTCCCCTATATTTGTTTTTATGCGAGATTCCTCTGAGGAGGACACATTCTTGATACTTGTGGCCTTGGGGCGCTCCGAAAGAGGAACCGCCTTACTTTGTGATTTGGCCTTTACAGTTACCTTCTCTTCCACAAATGTGTTCCATCCCCGGCAACCGGGACATTGTCCCAGCCACCGGCTTGATTCATATCCACATTCCTTGCAATAAAAAATCTGTTTTTCCTTCGCCATCTTTCACCTGTTTTTAACTTTTATATTTTTTGAGTCAATCAGAAACGTCCCTTTTGACTCATTGTGACTTATATTTAGAAAAGGCAGTTAAAACCGCGATTTTAACTGCCTTTATAATTGATTTTAGTATTCTATGTTAGATTTTCTCTATAACTACATCAACTAAATCTGCTTCTTCAAGTTCTACGCTGATGCTAAGCTTTCCACCGAGATTTGTCTTCATTTTTCCAACATAGACATTATCTACATGTACTTTATATTCTGATTCTGCTTCAAGCTCCAGTGTTACCTGTGCATCGGCTTCACCTTCAACACTGAACATTACCTTCTCATCATTTGCTCTGAATTCATGAACAACCGTTCCTGGAACTGATTCATATACAAACATTCCATTTCTTTCAAGCTTTGTGATCTCGTTAAATGTTTTGATCTTATAGCTGTCGCCATTATATTCAAAGCCATCCTTCTTGGTCTTGCTTGTAAGCTCATAATTACCAAAGCTGAGTGAACCATTTTCCTCTTCACGTATCAGTTCATCAATAACTGCCATTTGTAATACCTCCCGGGCACATATATATTTTAAAATGTATGTATATCATAACAAATAAATAATTCTTTTTCTACATTAACTTTTAAGTTTTTTTACATTTGAAACCTTACTGTGGCTCTTCTTTTACTTTAAAATTTACCTTGTCCTTTGCTACGGAAATGGTAACGCTGTCCCCTTCCTTAATCCTGTTTTCAAGGATTTCCTGAGCCAGTGCATCCTCTATCTCAGTCTGAATCGTTCTCCTGAGAGGTCTTGCTCCAAACTTGCTGTCATAACCCTTTTCAAAGATAAACTTCTTTAGTCTGACACCATATTTAAGCTCAATGGAAAGATTCTCCATAACCCTCTTCTTAAGCTCGGCAAGCTGCATATCCGTTATATCCATTATCTGATCTTCCGTCAGGGCACGGAATACGATGATATTGTCAAGACGGTTCAGGAATTCAGGTCTGAATAGGCGCTTGACTTCCTCCATAACGCTGCCCTTCATAACCTCAAAATTCTTCTCATCACTGCTGTCAGTTACAAAGCCCAGAGTTTTAGGTTCTATTATTCTGTCAGCACCCAGATTCGAGGTCATTATGATAATGGTATTTTTAAAGTCAACCTTTCTTCCCTGTGCGTCTGTAATGATACCATCATCCAGCACCTGCAGCAGTATATTGAACACATCCGGATGAGCCTTCTCTATTTCATCAAAAAGAATAACGCTGTATGGATTTCTTCTGACCTTTTCCGAAAGCTGTCCG
>CADBMW010000006.1 GCA_902795855.1 uncultured Lachnospiraceae bacterium | reverse complement strand
GTGCTGAAGCTGGATGCTGAATTCTTCAGAGGCGATACTGAAGATGGACGAGGTGAGATTGTTGTATCCGAAGCAATCAAGCTTGCCAAGAGTCTCAATATGCGTACCGTTGCAGAAGGTGTGGAAATTAAGGAACAGGTTGATTTCCTTGCCAAGGAAGGCTGTGATATGATACAGGGATATTATTATGCAAAGCCTATGCCCGGGAATGAGTATGAAACAAAGATGGTTAATGCTTAATGGGGCAGTGAAGGAGGAAAATTAGTAATGAGTTACAGTGATGAAGAACTGGAATTACAGCGAATTCACCGCGAAACCGAAAGAAAGAAAAAAGAACTTGAGGAGCTTCAAAGAGAAGAACTGAGACGTATCCAGCGTATGGAAAGAGATAAAGGACGTTCCGGTGGATATAATCCGGAGGAGGATTCAGCTTTTATCGACGAAGGAAACCGTTATTCTGAAAGAGTTGAAAGCAGAGGAAATAACAGGTACAGCTCCGAGCAGGAAGAAATAGAAATACCAAGAACAAGAAAAAGAAGTTCAAAAAAGACCAGAACCTATGATCCTGATCAGGCAGTCAGTGATGAGGAGTTTATCAACTCCTTTGAAGAGGATGACGATGAAAGCTATGAAGAGGCAGAAAGACGTGACATGGAGCGTGAATACCGCGCAAAGCAGAGGCTGAAAGAAGAGAAGGAAATAAAGAAACAGCTTAATAAGGATAAAAAGAGAGAAAAGAAAAAAAAGAAGAAAAAGTTCAGAGCTCTTAAAACCATACTTCTTATACTGCTTATCCTTATACTTGCGTTTATAGGTGCGATCTGGAATATTACCAGAAAGTTCAATCACATAGATACAGAGGCTTCAGGAAGAGCTATGTCCATGAAGGGCAGCGTGATAAATGTTCTGCTTATTGGTCAGGATGCAAGAGAAGGAGAGACCGGTCAGAGATCTGATAGTATGATTCTTATATCCGTAAATCCTTCAAAGAATACTGTAGCCATGACATCCATCATGAGAGATACATATGTTCAGATTCCCGGCCATGGAGGCAACAGGATAAATGCTGCTTATGCATTTGGAGGAATTGATCTTCTGGATCAGACCATCGAAGAGAACTTCGGTGTCAAAATAGACGGAAATGCCATGGTTGATTTTGAGGGCTTCCTTGAAGCTATGACAGCTGTTGGTGATTTGGATATGGAGCTTACTGCAGAGGAAGCAGCTTATATGAATGCCAATCCGGGCTTTGGTTCGAATAATGATGCGTCAGATGAGGTTTGGAATCTTACTGCGGGAAAAAATACACTTACTCCAAGTCAGCTGCTGGCATTCTCACGTATCAGACACGTAGGAAATTCCGACTGGGACAGAACCGAGAGACAGAGAAGAGTCATATCCGGGGTTGTAGGCAAGGTTAAGCATGGACACCTTATAAGTGGTTATAAAACAGCCAGCAAGGCTGCTCCAAGTATCACTACAGATGTGAAGACGCTGGGTACCCTGAGGATAGCATTTGCTCTTATGACCAGTGGCGGCATGAACAGTCATATAATACCGGCAGAGGGCACATATTACGGAGACAGCATCAACGGAATGTCTGTTCTTGTACCGGATATTGAAAAAAATAAAGAATGTCTCCAAAGATATATTAATGGAGAAGAATAAAATAAAAAACAATTTGTTATTCTTGTGACATTATTCTATAATTAGAAGTAGATTTAACTAATATATTAATTATAGGTTGATGAGGAATTGATGATGTCCAGACACGCAAAGATGACAGCTATATATACCGTTATACTTATTGTACTCGGGGTTTTATTAAACCGGCTGGGTTCAAGACTGGTAGCAGCTTTTGAACTGCCTCTATATCTTGACTCCATAGGTACAATGGTTGTGGCTGCTGTTGGTGGTCTGGCACCTGGTACTCTTGTGGGTTTTGTAACTAACATGATTGCCGGTTTTCAGGATTCCTCATCATTTTATTATGGAATAATAAATGTCCTTATAGCACTTATTGCCGGTATGGCATACGAAAGAAGATGGTTTGATAAACCATATAAGATACTGATCATAATTCCATATTTTATGATCCTCAGTATTCCATGTTCATTTCTTTCGTACATACTCTTTAATTTTGACATAGCTGATAATGCATCGGCTCCGGCGACCCTTGCATTAAAGAATATGGGTCTGCCTATTATTCTCAGTCAGATTATAGGAGATTATGCTGTGGAGATACCGGACAAGCTTTTGTCCCTTATTGTAGCATTTATAATAATCAGGCTGATTCCCGAAAAGATAAAAAATATATTTATACCGGTTGCCGGAAGAGATATGTCATATGACATACCAAAGACTATGAAAAAGTGGATATCTCTCAGGTCTCAGGTTGTTCTTGTGCTATTTATGTCAGGACTTGGTATAGCTTTGGTGGCTTTTGCCATTTCATATAAAACTTATATGGAGGCCAGGGTTTCAGGTTTTCCCGGTCAATATGATATAGACGAGCTCCGTACAGAAACTCTGCTTTACTGTAGTAAGATGTTTTCTGCAATACTGGGACTCCTTATCTGTATAGTGGCCTGGTCCATGGTGCTTGCCAATCGAAGGGTTGTGAAACCTCTTAATAGCATGGCCAAGGAAATGGGACGTTTTGCATACGATTCTGCAGAAGGAAGAGATAATTCCGTTGAGAAGATAAAATCTCTGAAGATTAATACGGGAAATGAGATAGAAGAGCTTTATCGTGCTATATCCAAAACGGTTTCCGATATTGATGATTATATCGATAAGACCAATGAACAGGCCAGGACCATTTCCGAGCTTAACGTAAATATCGTAACAGCCCTTGCAGATATAGTGGAAGGAAGGGATGAGACTACAGGTAACCATGTTAAGCGAACTGCGGAATACTGTATGATCCTTGCCCGTACTCTTAGATCCCAGGGTAAATTTACAGAAATGATAGATGATGAATATATAAATATCATAGGAATAGCTGCACCGCTTCATGATATTGGAAAGATAAATATTCCTGATGCCATACTTAATAAGCCGGGCAGACTTACGGATGAAGAGTTTGAAATAATAAAAACTCATACCATCAGCGGTAAAAACATGATAGATAACATCATCAAGACCATGGGTTCTACGGAATACCTGAGAATGGCCAGAAATATAGCTGCTTATCATCATGAGTGGTTTGATGGAAGTATGAAGGGATATCCTGATGGCCTCAAAGGAAAGAGTATTCCTCTTTCGGCCAGGATCATGGCAGTAGCCGATGTTTTTGATGCTCTGGTATCCAAGCGTCCTTATAAGGATGGCTTCTCGGTGGATAAGGCATTTGAAATCATGCTGTCTGAGAGCGGAACTCATTTTGATCCTGACGTAATAAATGCAATGGTTGAATCAAGGTCGGAATTTGAGAAGATAAAGGCAAAATACTAGAATAGAAGAGGACTTGGTCAATATGAAAAGAATAGTTAAGAATGCAGCTCAGTGCAAAAAATGTGGTGATATTCTGGAATCAAAAAAAAGAGTGGGTGCTGTTAAGTGCTCCTGTGGAAGTCTTATAATCGAAGGAGGAAAGCATTATCTTAAAAGAAATGCGGCTCCTGAGGATTATGTGGAAATGACAGAATACGAAGAAGTGTAAGGGTAACAATTTGAGCGAGATAATAAAGAAAATAATAATTATCATAATAGTTATTCTTGCGGCTGTGGGTATGACATTTGTGGTTACATCACTTATGTTCAGCGATAACAAAAAAAGTGACAAGGACTATTTCGCAGATGAACATACAGTATTTGTAAAAGAAACCACGCCGACTGATGCAGAAAAAAACAAGGCTACTGATTCAGATTCTGAACCCGTGGCCTTTGTTACAAGTGAGCCGGAAGTTACTTCTGAGGAAGCCTTGGAAGATATAACAGGAAATGCCTCTGCAGGAGATGCTATATCCCATGAGAAATATCAGATTCCGGAAAATACAAATGACACCCAGGCACCGGTTATTTTTATAAATAATACAAATGTAACTATAACTCTGGGAACCACCTTTAATATTAAAGACTATATTGGTTATGGTGATGATGTTGACAGGGATGTAGAGGTTATAACTGAGGCTTCAGTTAATACATCTGTTACAGGAAGCTATAAAGTGAATTATAAGTTGAGGGATGATGCGGGACATGAAACACCATCTGTTATGAATGTTAATGTGGTGGATTCTGTGCCTGACAGCGAGGAATCCGGACTGCAGTATAAAGCTGAATCCTTTGCCGATTTTGCTGAGAAGTATAAAACTGATAATACCAGTCTTGGAATTGATGTATCCAGATGGCAGAGCAGTATTGATTTTCAGAAAGTAAAGGAGGCCGGCTGTGAATTTGTCATAATCCGAATCGGAGGCTATGATGACGGAAATCATTATACAGATAAGTTCTATGCGCAGAATATCAGAAATGCCAAGGCTGCGGGCCTTAAGGTTGGAATATACTGGCATGCAGAGGAGAGCACTCCTGATGAGGTAAGATCAAGTGTTAACTATATGATGGGAGTTCTGGATAATGCCGAGCTGGATTTTCCTATAGCCTATGACTGGGAGGATTTCGCAAAGTTCGAAGAGCATCATATGAATATCCAGGATCTGAATGACTGCTATGAGGTATTTGTAGACGAAGTAAATGACCGGGGGTATACGGCATGTCTGTATAACAGTAAAAACTTTCTGGACACAGTCTGGAAAAATGAAAGAAACAATAAAGTGTGGCTGGCACACTATACCGATAAAACAGATTATACAGGTGAATATTATATGTGGCAGCACAGCTCCATAGGTAGAATCCCCGGCATAGACGGGGCAGTAGATCTGGATATTCTGTATAAATAAAAAGCTGATTGTTCAGGTTGAAAAAAAGATCTATCTATGGTACAGTAACAAAAGGTAAATTTTGACTTAAATGTCATAAAATATCAATCCAATACAAGAAGGGAGAATTACAAAATGTATCTTGAAATTGAAAAGGTAGTTGGTAGAGAGATTCTTGATTCAAGAGGAAACCCAACAGTTGAGGCTGAGGTTTATCTTTATGATGGAACAGTAGGAAGAGGTACTGCTCCAAGTGGTGCTTCTACAGGTGAGTTTGAGGCGCTTGAGCTTCGTGATGGCGACAAGGGTCGTTATCTTGGAAAGGGTGTTCAGAAGGCTGTTGAGAATATCAATACTACAATAAATGAAGTTCTTACAGGTATGGACGCTTCTGATACATATGCAGTTGATGCAGCTATGATCAAGGCTGACGGAACAAAGGATAAGTCAAATCTTGG
>CADBMW010000005.1 GCA_902795855.1 uncultured Lachnospiraceae bacterium | reverse complement strand
TATCTTCAGGTGCTTCTTCAGATGGTTGAAGATAGCGGATATAAAGCTGATGAGTTTCTGGATTATTTTTATGGGGAAGCTGAGAAAATCTATAATGATTATCTTGAAGAAAATAGTGAGGATTTCGATCCGGTTAAGGCTACAGGTTCTCTTGCTCTTGCGGCTGCCTATGTTTTTGGGGCTCTGGATGAGTAGAATTATTTTCACAAGTTCTTAGTGAGGTAAGTATTTATATGGTTAAACCAAAACAGTATGTTAAAAATCTAAAAAACAAAATCAAAGAGCAAAGAGGAGTTTTCATTCTGTATTCTCTTCTTCGTATCATGGTAATAGCAGCTCTTGTGCGAAGCCTGATGCTTCATCAGTATGAAGGTGCTGCAACCTGTATACTGGTTCTCATTTTATTTCTTGTTCCAAGCTTTCTGGAGGACAAGCTTAAAATCCGGATTCCGGCGCTTTTTGAAGGCATTATTTACTGCTTCATCTTTGCAGCTGAGATTCTTGGTGAAATTGATCATTTTTATACCCATATACCTATCTGGGATACCATGCTTCATACATTAAATGGTTTTCTGTTTGCGGCAGTAGGCTTCTCCACGGTATATCTTCTCAATCGTTCCAGTAAAAATATAAATCTGTCACCCCTGTATCTGACCATGGTAGCGTTCTGCTTTTCCATGACCATCGGTGTTCTGTGGGAGTTCTTTGAATGTGGAGCCGATATATTCCTTGCAAAGGATATGCAAAAGGATTTTATAATAGATCACATTCAATCCTGCAAGCTGGATCCAACCGGAACTCAGCAGGTATTTAAGGTAAATAATATCACAGAGACTATCATTCATACTGCCTCAGGCGATACCGTAACTGTGCCCGGAGGTTATCTGGATATAGGTATTCTGGATACAATGAAGGATCTTTTTGTAAATTTCATCGGTGCTATAGTATTCTGTACCTTTGGTTTTGCATATCTTAAACTTGGTGATGAAAAGAAGGTTGCTTCCAAGGTAGTAAATGGTTTGGTGCTTCAGCCTGAACCTGATACCGTGGGTAAAGATAAAAATAATGACTCGGAGATGACGACATAGTATGAAAAAAGTAAGTGAGTTTATAGGAAAATACATGGCCATAATAGTTGTGGTCATAGCAGCTATAGCATTATTTATTCCCAAAAGCAGTCTGTGGATTCAGACCACATGGATAAATTATCTCTTAATGGTTATCATGTTTGGCATGGGCCTTACAATGAAGCTGAGCGATTTTGCTGTAGTATTTACAAAACCGAAGGATGTTATAATTGGATGTATTTCTCAGTTTCTCATAATGCCTGCTCTGGCATTTGCACTTGGGAAAATATTCGGCCTCAGTAATGAACTTCTGGTGGGAGTTATCCTGGTGGGAACCTGCCCGGGTGGAACCTCCAGCAATGTTATCACATATTTGTCCAAGGGTGATACTGCAATGTCTGTGGGAATGACCAGCGTGAATACGCTGCTGGCTCCATTTCTTACACCGGCCCTTACATATCTCTATCTCAGGACATCTGTTGATGTGGATGTGAAGTCCATGTTTATTTCCATCATTCAGGTGGTGATAATACCTATCGGTCTTGGAATTATAATTAATAAGCTGTTTTCAAAATATACAGAAAAGGTAAAGGATATACTTCCTACTGTATCGGTAACGGCAATCTGCCTTATCGTTGCATCCGTAGTATCTCATAACAGTGAGAAAATCCTGACCACAGGAGCTATCATTTTTGTGATAGTCATCCTTCATAATCTTCTTGGTTATGCCTTTGGTTTCCTGATCGGACTGATCTTCAAAATGGATCTTCCCAGGAAAAAGGCTGTATCCATTGAAATAGGAATGCAGAATTCCGGACTTGCAACAACCCTTGCCATGAATGCATTTCCAAATCTTGCCATGGCCACTGTACCGGGAGCCATATTCTCAGTATGGCATAACATCTCCGGAGCTATCTTAGCTGGAATATTCAGAAGATTTGATGACTCCGCTGACGAAGAACCGGTGGAAGAGGAGTAATAAGAAAGCACGTCGATGACGTGCTTTTTTTGCTTTATAGGGGAGAACAACAAAATTTATTAATAAGGCTAAAAATGTTGACAAAGAAAACCTCTTGTTGTATTATCTGTATTACAAAGAGTAATACAAACAATACAAATTGAGTCAAACAGAAACGTCCCTATTGACTCACCTATTGACTCACTAAGGAGGGTGTTATGCTGGTTATTAAGGATTTGGATAAATTATATAAAGGAACTGATAAGGGTGTGAAGGGGATTTCACTTACGGTGGAGGCCGGTGATATATATGCCTTTATCGGCCATAATGGTGCCGGAAAAACGACTCTTCTTAAGGCTATTACGGGCATTCATGAGTTTGATAGGGGAGAGGTTCTGATAGACGGAATAAATATAAAGGATGATCCAATGGAGGTTAAGCGAAGAATTGCTTACATTCCGGATAATCCGGATATATATGAATTTCTTACCGGTATCCAGTATCTACAGTTTGTGGCTGACATATATGATGTTTCGGCTGCTGATCGGGAGAAGAGAATTAGTGAGCTGGCTGACAGATTTGAAATAACCGGAGCTCTGGGAGATCTGATATCTTCATACTCCCATGGAATGAAGCAGAAGATTGTTATCATTTCGGCGCTGCTTCATGAACCTAAGCTTCTGATAATGGATGAGCCATTTGTGGGGCTTGACCCCAAGGCGGCATTTATATTGAAGGAGCTTATGCATGAAATGACCAAGAAGGGAAATGCAATCTTTTTCTCCACACATGTGCTGGAGGTTGCTGAGAAGCTTTGCAACAAGGTGGCTATCATAAAGGATGGTAAGCTGATTTCCTCAGGACTTATGAATGAAGTTGTAAAGGATGGAGAATCACTGGAATCGCTTTTCATGGAAACTGAGAAGAGGTGAGGAGATGAATATTAGAACACTGACAAAACTTGAATTTCAGAATTATCTTGGATTAAATGAGATTCGTTATGCGAAAGATCCGGGAGTAAAAAAGAACAGGGGATTAATATTTGGAACTATCATATTTCTGATGGTTGTTTTTGCAGGATATATGACCGGACAGTCTATAGGCTTATCCAAGCTGGGACTCACCGGATACATTCCCATAATATATTTTGCATTGGCATTTATGGCTAATCTCTGCATGGGTATATATAAAGCAAAGTCTGCAATCTATAGAGAAAGGGATATAGATCAGATGTCAGCTTTTCCTGTAAACGGCGTCAGCATCGTGGCATCCAGAGTTTTTAGAATGTATGTTGATAATCTGATTCTTGCACTGATAATTATCATTCCATCCATGATTGTTTATACAGTAAATATAGGGAGCGGAGTTTCAGGATATATTTTTATTATTCCACTTTGCCTTGTACTTCCCATACTTCCCTCGGCTATATCAGCCTGGGTTGGAATACTATTTGCGGCAATTATTGCAAGAAATCGTCATAAAGTACTTACAGAAGTTTTACTTGCTCTTGTGCTTGTAATAGGTTCCTTCGTTATAAGTGGAGTGATCTCTTCAAAAGCAGGAATGGGAACTCCCGGAGCTTTCGCTCATAAGAATGAAATAAATGAGCAGATAAGTGCAGAAATCACAAAAATGTTATCTGAAAAAATGGAAGCTTTGGAAGAAGCATTTCCTCCAATGAAGCTGATTGAAAATATAATGAATAACGCAAATGTTGCGGGACTCTTAATATATGCCGCTATATCATTAGCTGTATTTGCCATTACCGTATTCTTTATTGGAAGTAGATTCTTCTCTATTTCAAAGAGGCTTTTCAATACCCGGATTCACAGACAGTATTCCATGGAAGGCCTGAAAAAGAAATCAATAATGACAGCTCTTTTAAAGAAAGAAGCTGCAAGATATTTCTCATCGGGAATCTATGTATCAAATACTATAATCGGCTTTGTTTTGGCAATTGTATTTGCAGTTGCTCTAGGCTTTATAGATATTGAAACTATGATCTCAAATGCAGGGGAAATTCCAATTAAGCTGAATGCAGATGCAGGAATCGGATACATACTGGCCATTACATTCAGTATGATGAGTATCTCTGCATCCAGCATATCCATGGAAGGAAAGAACTGGTGGATAATGAGAACACTGCCTCTGGAGGCAAAGGAAATACTGGGAGCAAAGCTACTCTTTAATCTGATAGTGGCTGCACCATTTTACACATTATCAGAGATTATCCTGCTCTTTACAGTAAATGCAGGAGTAATGGAAAGACTTTGGCTCATTATTATCCCTTTGATGGTATTGCTTTATTCTGTGCTGCTGGGACTGTTCTGCAACCTTAAGCTTCCTAAGTTTAACTGGGAAAAGGAAAGCGATGTTGTAAAGCAGAGTGCAGCCACAGGACTCAGCCTTCTGGGAGGACTGGTAATTATTATCTTTTTCCTTGGAGCAGTGGTTGTACCTGCTGCTTATACCAATCTCTTCAACCTTGGAATCACAGCCATACTTGGTGCTCTGTGCATATTATTCTATAGAAAAATCGTAAAAACGGATTTAGCAGGACTTAATTAAAGATTCAAAATAGCAGCATTTTGTCTCTTAATATATAATTTACTTTTCGAAAGGATATAAATATAATGGATAAGAAAAAGATTATCAAGTTTTTAATAATTACATTTTTACTTTCCTGGACCATTCAGATTATAGCTTCAGTACTTTCAATAAAAGCATCTGATCCAATAAAAGGAAATACTATATTTACAATCGGTATGTGTGTGGTGATGTTCACTCCTATGATAGGTACTCTTATAGTAAATCGTAATCTGAAGGGTATGGGCTGGAAGCCTCGCTTTAAAGGAAATATCAAATGGATCATATTTGCTGTATTAGCTTTTGTACCTATTACAGTGGCAGGCGGAACACTTTTCTTTGCCGTATTTCCTGATTTGTTTGATATGAGTGGATCATATTTACAAAATACATACAAACTTTATGGACTTGATTTTATGACTATGCTGGAAGAAAAGGGAATCAGCTATAATATGTATCTTGTAGCAACGACCCTGGCTTCTATATTTGAAGCTCCTTTCATAAATATGTTCGTCGCTCTTGGTGAAGAAATAGGCTGGAGAGGATTTCTTTATCCTGAGCTTAACAAAAATAATAGTAGAGTTAAGACCTGGCTTATAGGAGGAACTATATGGGCTGCATTCCATTTTCCATGTATGATAATTAGCGGATATGAATATGGTACTACCTATCCGGGATTTCCGTGGCTGGGATTTATTGTCTTCACCATAAACTGTATTGGTTTGGGTATTATTCATGAGATAGTTTATGATGAGACAAAAAGTATATGGTATGCTGCACTTTTACATGGAGCTGTAAATTCCATTTCAAAGATTCCTATAGGATTTATGAATGGAAATGATATGGATAAATTGCAGAAATATCAAATTTTAGGTCCTTTTACAAATGGAATAATAAGCATGCTTCCTATGATTATTGTTGCGGCATTAATGGGAGCCTGGGCAATCAGAAAAAATACTGAGGATTGACCCGGAGAGTATAAGACAGAAAGGTTATTATTATGATAATTAAAATAGATGAATACTCTGATATCCCCATATACCAGCAAATCCGAAACCAGATAGTAATGGGAATATCAAGCGGGGAACTGAAGGCGGGAGAGCAGCTGCCTACCGTTAGAGCCCTGGCAATGGAAATCGGAATAAATACCATGACTGTAAGCAAAACTTATCAAATGCTTAAGAACGAAGGCTACATTACTACGGACAGGAAGAATGGAGCCAGAGTACGAACAGAGATAAGGCAGTCAGGTGTGATCAGTGATGAAAATAAAACCGAGCTTCGAAGGATTGTCTCCGAGGCTCGGCTTTCCGGCGTCTCAAAGAGTGAGATAAAAAAGCTTATAGATGAGTTTTATTAATTATTAGAAAGAAGGATTAAAGATGAAACTTGGTCTGGGTATGATAAATATACTATGTATTGTGCCTTTACTTTTAATAATTCATTTTGCTAATTTTCCGAGAAACTGGAAGAAGAGAAAAACAATCTTCGGAATTAAAAACCGGGATGAGTTTAAAACAGGGGAAACGGAAAAGAAGGTTGATGAAATAGTTCGGGAAAACCGAAGAATATCAATGTGGATAACCATCATTGCCATATTACTTGCTGTTGGTTTTTTATTGATTCCCAATATGACTGCAATGCTGATAGTTTATACGGTTTACATAATGTTGACTATTGTTATATGCATGCTTCCTTATGTGAAGGGAAATACTGAACTTAAAAGCCTTAAAAAAGAACTGGGTATTGAAGCTGTCAGTGTGAGAGCGGCGGATCTTAAAAGTATAAATGCATCCCATGCTCTAAACCTTCCCATGCTTCTTCTGCCAAATATAATCGCAGGAATATGTTTTCTGTTTGGACTGCTATATGATTTTAAAATAATAAGTATACCCAGTTTAAAGGCCCAGGGAAGCTTTATAATAACCATGATATCGGCAACATTTTTCTTTATGGGAATTCTATTTGTATTTCTGGCTAAGCTTATGGACAGCATTAGAAATGAGGTTATATCCCAGGAAAGCGATGTAAATGCAAATTATAATCGTGCTAAGAAAAAGCTTTGGAGTGATCTTTGGATACGGATAAGCTGGCTAAATACAGGAACTATTATTCTTATAATAGCAAGTTATCTGATAAATGGGGCAGATTCCTTAATGATAACCACCTGTTTAATCTGGACCATAGGCTTCTTTGTGGTCTTAGCACTCTATGCAAAAAATACGATTTCCCTGAATAACTACTACAAATATGAAAATAGCATTGATGATGGTGACGATAACTGGATATATGGTATATTTTACTATAACCCAAGAGACAGCAGACTGAATATCGAGAGAAGAGATGGTATGGGTGTAACCATCAATATGGCTCATCCTATTGGAAAACTGATAAGTATCATAGTTGTTCTGGTTATTTTAGGCAGTTTAGCTTCTGTTATGTGGGCAGGGCTTCTGGAGAATACTGAGATTGATGTAAAATATGAAAATGGTAAGGTTATATGTCATCAGTTAAGAGATGAATATATTATATCAAAAGATGATATTCAGGAAGTGACCTGCGAAGATAATCTGAATGAGTTAAAAGTTATAAGAATTGCGGGAGTATCAATGGATAAACTGCTGAAGGGTCGTTTTACAGTGAATAGTGAAGAGAAGGCCAGATTCTTTTTAGACCCCAGGGTAAATACCTACATTCATATAAAAACCGGAGAAATCAACTATTATATTAACGAAAACTCTGAAGAAGAAACCCTGGAAATATATGAAGCCTTGATAAAAGATTTATAATTAGCTTATAAATATAATAATAAGAATTAACTGGAGTTTAATATGTTAGATATTTTGATCGTTGAAGATAATAAGGAAATCGGCAGCCTGATCCAATCCTTTCTCCAAAAGGAAAACTATGTGGTAAGTGTTGCCGAAAGTGGTGAAAAGGCACTTGATATTTTTGAAAGATATGGGGCAAAGCTGGTGATTCTGGATATAATGCTTCCCGGCATGGACGGCTTTTCTGTCTGTTCAAAAATCCGGGAAAGCTCCAATGCCCATATTCTGATAGCTAGTGCGAAGACCGAAAAGGATGACAAGCTTAAGGGGCTGAATCTTGGGGCGGATGACTATATCGAAAAGCCATATGATATAGATATTCTGATAGCCAAGATAAATGGAATCTTTAAGAGAAAGTATGCCCAGAAAATTATCAGCGAAGGTAATATGAAGCTGAATACTGTGACCCAGACACTTTCTGTGGATGGTAATGATGTGGTAGTCACTACCAAGGAGTTTGAACTTCTGAAGCTGCTTATCGAAAATAAGGGAGTCACTCTGAAAAAGGAATACCTTTTCAATACCATCTGGGGCAGTGACAGTGAATCTGAAATCCAGACACTTACAGTTCATATAAAATGGCTTCGTGAAAAAATCGAAGAGGACCCTAAGAAACCAAAGCACATTCTTACAGTATGGGGCGTGGGGTATAGATTTGAATAGATTTAAGAAAAATGCAACCATCATCATAATAGTTGAGCTTGTTTTAATTAGCCTGTTAAATATCATTTTTATCAGAAATACCAAAAGCAGTGCCCGTTATTACCGGGTGGATGCGGAGCGGCTGGTGAGAGTGATTGAGGCAGATGAAGACGCAAGAGATAATCCGGAAAAAATAGATCTTTCTAAGTATAAAACCTTGAAAAGAGTCAGCTTTTTTGATCCGGAGGAAGTATGCAACAATGATTATGTGGTAGAGAAGGCTGCAGGAAAAGTATATA
The DNA here is from genome assembly GCA_902795855.1 of uncultured Lachnospiraceae bacterium. GTDB lineage: Bacteria > Bacillota > Clostridia > Lachnospirales > Lachnospiraceae > Eubacterium_Q. The sequence continues at coordinate 9,754 of CADBMW010000005.1, read as the reverse complement.
GAATTGAATATGATAATCAGCATGGGAAGCTTCCCTTTATTCTAATGAATATCGGCCTGGGAATATTCTTTATCATTACGGTGGTGGTATTTGTCTACGTCGGCACTAAGGTCATAAGCCCATTTAATAAAATGTCAAACATGACCTACGAGCTGGCCAAGGGAAATCTTACCACTCCTCTGAAGGAGGAAAAGAGCCGTTTCTTTGGCAAATTCCTCTGGGGCGTTGATATGCTGAGAGAAAATCTGGAGGATTCCAAATTAAAGAATCTTGAGTATCAGAAGGAAAAGAAGACCATGCTGCTTTCCCTTTCCCATGATATAAAGACTCCTCTTTCGGCAATCCAGCTATATACAAAGGCTCTTTCCGAGGGAATCTATACTACTGAGGAAGAGAAGGAAAATGCTTATAATGGAATTCTTGACAAAACAAATGAGATAAAAAACTATGTGGACGAGATTCACAGACTTTCCCGGGATGAATTTATGGAACTGAAGGTGAGTGTGGGAGAGTATTATCTTAAAGATGTAATGAGCGGTATCGAAGCTTATTATAAGGATAAGCTCAGTGTCATTCACACAGAGTTTGATATTGAACCTTATGAGAACTGTATACTTTCCTGCGATAAAGACAGATTAGTGGAAGCGCTCCAGAATCTTATGGAAAATGCCATCAAATACGGAGATGGTAAATTGATAAGAATCAGTTTCAGCGAGGAAGAGGACTGTAAGCTGATAACTGTCCATAATACTGGCTGTTCTCTGAAGGAAAGCGAACTGGCGGATATATTTGATTCATTTTACAGAGGTTCAAATACAGATAATATCCAGGGTAACGGACTTGGACTTTATATCGTAAAGCAGCTTATGCATCAGATGGACGGAGATGCATTTGCCATGATAGAAGATGATGAGTTTAAAGTAACATTAGTTGTAAGAAAAGCATAAACCGAAAAATACAGTTTGAGATGACATTTTTAATGTTTTTTCTCAAACTGTTTTTTGTTTAAGGATTGTTTAATAATTAGAGGAGTATTATATGCCCATAAGATGAAAAAGAAAGGATGAGGGCTATGTTTTTTAAGATTTTGAAAAAGGATCTGAAGAGAAGTAAGACAATGAATATAATTCTCTTTCTCTTTATTATCCTGGCAAGTGTTTTTGTTGCAAGTGGTCTGAATAATCTTGTATCGGTTATAAATGGTATGAATTATTTTATGGACATGGCAGCAGGAGAAAAAAGTGATTACTTTATGATTGTCAGTGGTGTAAAGGATACTACTGAGATGGAAAAGAAACTGGATAAAGCAAAATCAGTAAAGTCATATGATTATGATAAATACTACGCATATTCAGAAGAGGTATGGGATGAGGCTGGAAAGAAGCTTGATTGGAACGGAGCTATTCTTTTGCAATCTCCGGAAAGCTCATATTTAAAATTCTATGACGCTGAGGATAATGAGATAACCAGTGTTGATAAGGGACACATATATATAACTAAGAAGTTCTTTAATAGGTTTAATGTAGAACCTGGTGACAAAATAACCATTAAGCTTGGAAAAGAAAAGAAGGATTTTATAATAGATGGTGGGCTGAAAGATGCAATGCTTGGTTCTGATATGGTAGGCGGATATAGATTCTTTGTGAATGATGATGATCTTAAAAAATACTATGAATCCAATGATGCTGAGAGTCGCGTAAGCGCTGTGATATATATGGAATCCGACGATGTGGATTCAATAAATACTGAGCTTAAAGATTTAGAGGGAAATGAAGGTGGATATCCCAGAAGCGCACTTTATATTTCAAGAATAGTTGATATTATGGTTGCGTTTATTATAGTGATCTTAAGTATATGTCTTATTATAGTATCCTTTGTAATCATAAGATTTTCCATAGGGTTTACTATTCAGGATGACTTTAGAGAAATAGGTGTTATGAAAGCAATTGGTTTAAGAAACTTTAAAATCAGAACACTTTATCTTACCAAGTATACAGCTCTTGCATTTGTAGGTACCATCATAGGACTTATTATAAGTTATCCATTTGGATCAATGTTGATAAAGAGTGTGGCAGAGGGAATAGTGCTGGGAAATAATTTTGGATATTTTACAAATATAATAGGATCGACTCTGGTATTTGCTGTTATAGTCTGGCTGGCATTTGTTTCTACAGGAAGAGTAAAAAAGATGACACCTGTTGATGCTATAAGAAGTGGTGAGGCCGGTGAGAGATTTAGGAAAAAGAGGGGGCTCAGAATCAGCAGGAGCCATACAAAGAATACATCATTTCTTTCCTGGAATGATATACTCAGCAGTCCAAAGCGATATCTGAATATCATCATATCATTTGGGATATGTACAATGTTCCTTCTTATTCTTTCAAATTTTACGGCAACTCTTGATAGTCCGGTTTTAGCAGATGCAATAAGTCATGCTTCAGATATATACGTGGATAATGAAAATGCTCAGACTGTAGATATTCAGAAGCTAATAGATGAGTACCCGGAAGAACTGGAGAATTCCGATATATTGGATAAGAAAAAACTTGAACCTTCATTCTTCGTTCGATATGAGAAGGGAAAAGAAATGTATGAAGGGTATTTGAAGCTGGTGGAAGAAAAACTTGCAGAAGAAGGAATGCCTGCAAAAGTTTTCAATGACACCATATTCAACTATAATTTTTCATTTAACGGAAATGATTATAATTATTCATTCATGGATATAATAGGAAATAGATATGGTGATTATAAAATAACAGAGGGAAGCTCTCCTCAGAATATAAACGAAATTGCTATAACTCAAAATGTAAGAGAAACATTTGGCATGGATATAGGAGATACCATAGAAGTTGATTTTGACGGCGAAAAAGAAAAATGTACCGTTACAGGAATATTTAATTGCATGAATAATATGGGGAATCAGATAAGACTGTATGATGATGCTCCAACGAAGATGTCACATTATATCGGGTCCATGAGCGTTCAGATTTCATTTACTGATAATCCTTCTCAGGAAGAAATAAACAGCAGAAGAGACAGGATAAAGGAAATACTTGATACAGAGGATGTCAAGAATAAGAAGGATGCAACTGTAGAAAATATGGCAACTCTTGATGCTATGGAAGCAGTAGAGAAGCTGCTTATGGCTATAACAGTAATAGTTGTCATACTTGTAACAGTAATGATGGAAAGAAGCTTCATAGCAAAGGAGACAAAGCAGATAGCTATACTCAAGGCAATGGGCTTCAGAGATTCGGAAGTTATAAAATGGCAGGTTATAAGATTCGCAGTACTTGCAGTTATCGCCGTGGTGATAGCCATAGCCCTTTCTGTTCCGGCAACAAAGCTTGCGATAGGATCTGTATTTAATATGATCGGCGCATCAAAGATTGACTGGATATTCGACTTCAGAAGTATGGCAAAATATCCCGCAGTATTAGTAGCAATAACAGTTGTGATCACCTGGATCACAGCCCAGTACACCGGCACAGTAAAAGCCCGGGACACCGCATCAATCGAGTAAGATCTGAATAAAGGAAGAGCTTGAGTCAAAAAAGAAAAGGAGAAAGAAAATGGCAACAGTATTGGAAGTAAAGGATTTATGCAAAACTTATGTTACAGATAAAAGACAGAATAATGTGCTCAAGAATGTGAGCTTTAAGGTAGAAGAGGGGGAGATGGTGGCTATAATGGGACCATCGGCTTCAGGAAAGTCGACTCTGCTTTATAGTGTGTCAGGTATGGACAATGCCACCAGCGGTACGGTGCTTTTCAACAATAAGGACATTACCAAGATGAAGAAAAATGAGCTTTCCGATGTGAGACTTGATGAGATGGGATTTATCTTCCAGCAGATGTTCATGATGAAAAATCTGACTATCCTGGATAACATCTTGCTTCCTGGACTTCAGAGTAAGAAGAATAAGAGAAGCCGTAAGGAGGTTACTCAGTTCGGTGAGGACCTTATGCGTAAGCTGGGAATTATTGAAGCTGCAGACAATGATATCAATGAGGTTTCAGGTGGTCAGCTTCAGCGTGCCTGCATCTGCAGAAGCCTTATCAACAAGCCTTCACTGCTTTTTGCTGATGAGCCTACAGGTGCGCTTAACAGAGCTAACTCCAACGAAGTTATGGATGAGCTTACCAAGATTAATAAGGAAGGCACCACCATCATGATGGTTACACATGATTCCAAGGTGGCTGCAAAATGTTCAAGAGTTCTCTATATTGTGGATGGTAATATCAAGGGCGAGTTCTATAATGACTCTGCAAAGGATGACAGGGAAAGAGAGAGAACATTAAATAACTGGCTCATGGATCTGGGCTGGTAGAAGACTATTTAATTACGTATTTAATGACACATCTGGGGATTTGTGGTATCATGGAGCGGTATAAAAAAACGGAGATTATACCTTATGATACTTGCAGTATACTTTCTTATCATTAACATACTTGCATTTATAAGATATGGAATGGATAAGGAAAAGGCAAAGAAAGATAAAAGCCGGATTCCCGAAAAAACCTTGATTGCATTTGCCGTTCTTGGAGGAGCCTTTGGTGCTTTTCTGGGAATGCATATATTTCATCACAAGACGAAGAAGAAAAAATTCTATATTACTGTTCCGGTTTTTTGTGTACTGTGGCTTGGATTTATAAGCTTCTGTCTCTGGCAGAATTATCATCTGGTGGTGACGGAATATGAATACACGGCTGATTTTGATTGTAATATAGTTCAGATATCGGACCTGCATAATCAGCTCTTTGGTATAGGCCAAAAGAATCTTTTGAAAAAGATAGAGAATTGTGATCCTGACATAATAGTTGTAACAGGAGATGTGGTTGACATAAGTCATAGATTCTATGGAATTGCCTATGATTTTTTTCAGGGGGCCGTGGAAATTGCTCCCACCTATTATGTGACGGGAAATCATGAGGTCTGGTTGTATGGTAAAAGGTTTGACAGCTTCAAAACCGATATAGAAAAGCTGGGAGTACATCTTCTTGATGGAAAGACCGAAGCTACTGAAAACATGATAATTGCCGGAGCCTATGATAATTCAAATGTATTAGATTATGGCTGGCAGAATGACAGCCGTCTGAAGATTCTTCTGACACATGAGCCTGAGCTTACTGATTCATATAAAAATACAGGAGCCGATATCGTTTTCGCAGGACATAATCATGGAGGACAGATAATTATTCCCGGGAAGGGAGGACTTATTTCATCTGATTTCAAGTTTTTCCCGGAGTATGACGGCGGACAGTATAAAATAGGTGACATGACCATGTATGTAAGCCGGGGACTGGGTAACAGCCTGGCACCTGTCAGGATAAATAATTATCCGGAAATTGTACTTCTCAGGATACATCATTAAGCTTTCATGCACCTATATTGAAGCTATAGGGACTTCCTATAGCAAATGATAGATTATAGATATTTTTCAATTCATCTTTATTCTGATAATATTTGTGCAAATACAAAACATAGGAGGGGAACACTATGGCAAAGATTTATAAAGGAGCTGCTAATCTTGTGGGAAATACACCACTTGTAGAAGTAGTAAATATTGAAAGAGAACTGGGGCTTGAGGCAACAATTCTTGTGAAGCTTGAGTACTATAATCCAACAGGAAGCGTTAAGGATCGTATTGCGAAGTCTATGATCGAGGACGCTGAGGAAAAAGGAATACTTAAGGAAGGTTCTGTAATAATTGAACCTACAAGCGGAAATACAGGAATTGGTCTTGCATCTATTGCGGCAAGCAAAGGATATCGTATAATTCTTACAATGCCTGAGACTATGAGCGTTGAAAGAAGAAATATACTTAAGGCTTATGGCGCAGAGCTGGTACTTACAGAGGGTGCCAAGGGAATGAAGGGTGCTATCGAGAAAGCTAAGGAGCTTGCACAGGATATTCCAAACAGCTTTATTCCGGATCAGTTTTCAAATCCTGCAAATTCTGCAATACATAGAGAAACAACAGGTCCTGAAATATGGAATGACACAGATGGAAATGTTGATATATTTATAGCAGGAGTAGGAACCGGCGGTACAGTAACAGGAACTGGAGAATTCCTTAAGTCTAAGAATCCTGACATAAAGGTTGTAGCTCTTGAGCCAGAGGATTCACCGGTTCTGTCCGAAGGAAGAAGCGGAGCTCATAAGATTCAGGGTATAGGCGCAGGCTTTGTTCCTGATGTATTAAATACTGAAATCTATGACGAAGTATACAAAGCATCCGGAGAGGAAGCATTTAAGACTTCAAAGCTTCTTGCAAAGCTGGAAGGAATATCAGTAGGTATTTCCTCAGGTGCTTCACTTTCAGGAGCTATCGAGCTGGCCAAGAGACCTGAAAACAAGGGTAAGGTAATAGTTGCACTTCTTCCTGACAGCGGTGACAGATACTATTCCACACCACTTTTCACTGAATAAATAAATGTGAAACAAACTTGAAAAATAGTGATGAAATGTTAAAATTAATAACGTGTTCATCACTATTTTTTTATGTAAAAAAGGCAGACAAATCTTATGGATAAAAAGCAGAAAAGAGTAGCAGGGGTATTAATCGGAATCATCATTATAATTGTAATAATGATGATAGAATTTGTAATTTTCAGCAAGGGTGTAGAAGCTGATTTTAAATCTCTTCATGTAAAGCTCAGTGAAAAGATTCTGGGGAATGGCTACTCAAAATATCTGGCTCAGGATGCAGATGAGGAAAGCTATGATCAGTTCCGATACAATATCTCGCATATGAGTGCCGGCATAAATTCAAACATTATAACATATGGTTCCGGTGAAAAGCTTATGGTCATGGATGTTCATACCTATCTGGATTCTGATATGAACAGCATCATGGCAGATGATACCCTTATGCTGGTAAATAAAACCAATACCGAAAAGGGAAAGGAGATTTTTTATCAGACATTTCATGATGAGATGCTGGGAAATGAGATCCATAGTCTTATTTCTCAATATAAAGAAAAAGTGGGAGAGCTGGTTTTCAATGTCAAGGTTGTATATGTGAAGGGAAATGAGTTTATCCCTGAGAATGTAACCTATTATGAAATGGGTGAAGGGGGCTTAATTTCCAGGGAGCATGTAATCTATTCCTGTGATAAAAGTGAGGAAGAACTCCTAAACGAGGGCTATGAAAAATATAAGGTAGGAGAAAGCTTCTGCCTGGGGGATATAAATGATAGCGAGAATCCGGAGAAATTTATAATATACTATGCCGGAATTGAAGATGAACGTAAAAACAGACTCAATGCGCTGCTTGAAGAAAGTAAAAAGCTTAAACCAAATCAGGATGATGGAAGTATTTTTATCAGTAAAAAGGAAGGGCTTTTAATGAATGAATATTTCAATATTCATGAGATGACCTTTGATGAAAATAACAAATACTATGCCATTGAATATGAAAAGAAAAACGTGATGTTTGATGTGATTTCATATGCAACGCTGGATGGCAGGAGACTTCTTTTGGGCCTGGGTGTAGTTTTTGAAATGATAGTGCTTTTTGTACTTATTATACTGGCCATAATATTTACGGCAGGTCTTATGGCTGATAAGAAAAATAATGGTAGGTGAGAAAATGGGGGATAATGAATATAAGGTTCTGATGATAGATGATGATGAGGTAATAGCCAAGTCTACAGCAGAGTATTTCAATATGTTTGATCTGAAAACTGCATATGTTACCAGCTTCGAAGAGGCAGTTAAGTTCCTGGATGAGAATGTGGTGTCGTTGCTTCTTATGGATATTAATCTTGGAGATAAGTCCGGCTTCGATCTTTGCAAGCAGGTTAGGGAAAATTATGATATGCCCATACTTTTCATCAGTGCAAGAACCAGTGATGATGATGTGCTTATCGCCCTTAATATAGGTGGCGATGATTATATAAAGAAGCCCTATACCCTGAGCATTCTTCTGGCTAAGGTAAAGACCATCCTGGGAAGGTATGAGAAGGCCAGACAGTCAGTAGTGATGGCGGCAGAGGCTGTGAATAATCGTGAGCACTCTGCGGAGGTTGATGGAATCATCAGACTTACAGATGAAACCGGGCTTGATGTAAATACTCATAAGCTTAGTTCCTGTGAAAATCAGATCGTGCTTAAGGCTATGGAATATAAGCTTCTTAAATATCTTCTGGATAATTCCGGAAGAGTTGTCACCAAGGATGAGCTTCTGAAAAATGTCTGGGAGGATGAGTTTATAGGAGAGGGAACCCTCGCTGTTCACATCAGACACTTGAGGGAGAAGATAGAGGCTGATCCCAAGAATCCGGATGTGATAAAAACCATCTGGGGAGTAGGATATCTGATAGAAAACTAAGTCTTCCAACAGGAGGTTTTGTTCGTAATGAAAAGTTACGTTAGAGGCATGATCATATTTCTGGTTTTATATTTTGCAGGAATATTTATTTTTGTATTTATAACCGGAAAAGCTGACAGCAGCAGTGCCAAAAAAGAACAACTGATATTAAAACTAAATGATATAACAAATAAGGCTTCAAAAAACTGGAATGATCTAAGTCAGCTGGATAAGGAAAATTTCAGAGTTCCCTTTGTGATACTTGGACAGGAGAACGAGAAACTGTATGTCTCTCCAGAACTATCTGAAAAAATGGATTCTGGGGGCATTAATCAGCTATCGCCGGAAAAAGCTATAAAGCAAGATTATCTTTATAAATATGTGCTGCGGGATAATGAGGTACTGGGATATGTGATCCTGACAGATAATGGAAATGCATTAAATGCTATGAGGATACGTGTCATCATAGCTCTTTTTATCTCGGCGCTAGTTCTGCTAACAGCTGCCTCGTTATTTGGTGTTTATATTAAGAAAAGCATTATCAATCCATTTAATAAAATGGAGGAATTTGCAGGAAAAGTGGCAGAGGGTAATCTGGACGAGCCCCTTCTAATGGAAAAGAATAATATGTTCGGAGTCTTTACAGAAAGCTTCGACATTATGAGAGAGGAGCTGGCTGCCTCAAGAAAGAGAGAGATAGCCCTTCAGAAAAAGGAAAAGGAGCTGGTTGCATCTCTTAGCCATGATCTTAAGACACCGGTTACCGGCATCAAGCTTTCAGCTGAGCTTTTGAAGGCAAAGCTTGAAAAGGAAAGTGTTGAGGCCGGGGCAGATAATCTGGATAAGATTGAAAAGGTAGATAACATTTATAAGAAGGCGGATCAGATAGACGTTTTGGTTACAGACCTTTTCACCTCCACACTTGAGGACCTTGGAGAGTTCAAGGTGAACTGTCAGGATGAAGAGTCGCAGGTTCTGGCTGAAATTGTGAGAAAGTATGATGATAAAGAAATGGTGGTTTCTGAGCCTGTTCCCGGCATGATAATAAATATCGATGCAAAGCGAATGAGCCAGGTTATTGGAAATGTTATCTCCAATTCATACAAATATGCCGGAACTAAGATAAATATAAGCTACAGTCTGGCAGATGATTTTCTGGAAATGAAGATAAAGGATTTTGGCCCGGGTATTCCAGATGATGAGCTTCAGCTGGTTACAAATAAGTTCTATAGAGGAAAACAGTGGGCTGACAGTAATGTGGAAGGAAGCGGTCTGGGGCTTTATATTTCCAAAACGCTGATGATTAAAATGGGTGGAGAGCTTCTGATTGAAAATGATCATGATGGGCTTTGTATCACCCTTCTGATTCCCCTTAGTTAATTTTAAAAATATCTTTAATACAGACTATGATTTAATTCTGATATGATGTATAATATATT
>CADBMW010000004.1 GCA_902795855.1 uncultured Lachnospiraceae bacterium | reverse complement strand
ATTCAGATAAGAATCTTAGTTTATATTATCAATTAAAATAGGATGTAACAAGCATTATATGCCCGAAAACATCCTATTTACGTAAAAAGTATCCATTGGATACCTGTAAAAACTCTATTTTAGTATCTTAATTTCTGCAGTTTCCACAGCCTTATCGATAAGTTCTTCTATTTTTCCAACCAGACGCTTCTCAGACTTCTCTATAGAAGCAAGCTTAGGCTTGGTAACAGGATGCTTGTCAACGAAAATGGTACAGCAATCCTCATAAGGTTCAATGGATGTTTCAAAGGTTCCGATTCTCTGAGAGTATTCAACTATCTCCTGTTTATCCATTCCGATAACCGGACGATATACAGGAAAATCAACTGCAGAATCTATAACACCGAGACTCTGCATGGTCTGGGAAGAAACCTGACCTATGGACTCACCTGTAACTATGGCATGACATTCATCCTTTTCGGCAAGCCTCTGGGCAATCTGGAACATAATCCTCTTCATGATGATTGTCAGCTGATCGTGAGGACAATTATCATAGATACAGAGCTGGATGTCTGTGAAATTGACAATATGCAGCTTTATAGGACCGGAATACTGGGCTACTATGGTACCCAGCTTTTCAACCTTCTCCAGGGCTCTGGCTGAGGTATATGGAGGTGAATTATAATATACAGCTTCCATTTCAACTCCACGCTTAGCTACCATATATGTAGCTACAGGGCTGTCTATACCTCCGGAAAGAAGAGACATGGCTTTTCCATTGGTACCTACAGGAAGTCCTCCCGGACCTGGAAGGATTCTTGAATATACATATCCTTTCTCGCCTCTCAGCTCCACTTCAACCATAATATCTGGCTTATGAACATCTACATGAAGTCCCTTTTCTTCGAATTCCTCCAGCAGATCATGTCCGATTTCCATATCAACTTCCATGGAATTCATTGGAAACTCTTTATTCACCCTTCTGGTATGAACCTTAAAGGAAAAATCATATCCATTTCTGGTTATGAGCTTATTATTCTTGTTATAAAACTCATTTAATCCATCTGAGAAATTGTCCTTAAAATGAGTTATGACAGCATTCTTCAGAGATTCATAGGTAAACTCCTCAGCTACTGTAACAGGACAGAGACCTACTATACCAAATATTTTAGTAAGTCTTTCTATAGCCTCGTCATAATCATAATCTGACTTTGCTTCTATATAGATACGTCCGAAATCACGTCTTACTTCAAAATCTCCAAGAGGCTCCAGTCTCTTCCTTATTCTCTTGCAAAGAATATCTTCAAATACATATCTGTTCTTTCCCTTAGTACCGATTTCGGCATATCTCACCAGAAACATGTTAACTTTATTCATTATATTTCCTCTCCATTATTATCTTTGATGTTATCCTCTTACATAGTGTCTCAGTATAGGAAGCAGCTCCCTGATGGTATCCAGCGCATATGTAAGTTCTTCCTGGGTATTCTCTTCTGCAAAGCTGAATCTCAGTGTTGATTCAAGTTTTGCCTTATCCAGACCAATGGCTGTCAGCACAGCAGATTCCTTACTCTTATTTGACGAACAGGCAGAGCCGGAGGAAACATATATTCCCTTATCCTCTAATGCATGAAGCATAACCTCTGCTCTCACACCTGTAAAGCTGATGCTAGCTATATGAGGTGCCCTCAACTCCTCTGTCTGAGCATCCCCACTGTTTGAATAAACATCTTCTATTTTGGTTAGCTCAGTAATTAGTCTGTTACGAAGAGATGATATATATTCAATCTTCTTTTCAAAATCCTTAAAGGTTATTTCAACTGCCTTTCCAAGACCTGCTATAGCCGGTACATTTTCAGTTCCGGAACGCATATTTGACTGCTGACCACCTCCATAGATTATAGGTCTCAGCAGAAGTCCCTTTTTCATATATAGAAATCCTGATCCCTTGGGACCATGAATCTTATGACCGGATACAGATACAAGATCCGCACTCATTTTCTTAGGCACAACTTCGATCTTACCAAAGGACTGTATAGCATCTACATGGAAGTAAACATTTTTATTCTTAGCCTTTACAGCTTTTCCAATTGCCTCCACAGGCATAACCGTACCGATTTCATTATTGATATGCATGCAGGAAACAAGGATTGTATCCTCTCTTACCGCTTCGACGAAAGCCTCAGGATCAACCTTTCCGTCAGAATTAACCGGAATATAAGAAACCTCATAGCCTTCACGGATCAGAAACTGCATAACCGCAGAAACGGATGCATGCTCAACAGATGACACTACTATATGCTTTCCGCTTCTTCTCTTTGCCAGAGCAGAGCCGATAATAGCCATGTTATTTGATTCAGTACCACCGGAGGTAAATATTATCTCCTCAGGAAGACATTTAAGCTGTCTGGAAATAATCTCCTGTGAATTTTTAATCAGATGTTCCGCATCAAGTCCCTTCTGATGAAGCGAAGAAGGATTACCAAAATCACTCTTCATAACATCTACCATAACGTCTATTACTTCATCATATGGCCTGGTGGTGGCTGAATTGTCAAAATATGCTTCCATCAAAAATATACCTCATTTTATATTTCAAAAAATTAAAACCTTACTTTAAAAACTTACAAAAACAATCAATCCTTCAGTGATCAATCATCCAACATAAAACTAAGTATGGAAAGTATAGTAATGCCGGCTGTTTCTGTTCTTAAAATCCGGTGTCCCAGACTTAGTATAGTAGCATCCATCTCTTCTAATTTATCAATCTCGGACTGGGCAAAGCCTCCCTCCGGACCGATAAAAACAGATATCTTTTTATTATCAGAAGAATCCTTTGATTCCAAAACATTTTTTTTAATATTTTCTATAACACAGCGGCTAAAATTCATACCTTCAGCAGATTCATAGGGAACCAGAATATAATCCGAAATTTCAGAAGCATATTTTACTGCTTCATTAAAATCCATATAAGAATTAATCTTCGGAATGATGCCTCGGCGGGACTGTTTTGAAGCAGATTCAGCTATTCCCTGATATCTGTCTATCTTCTTGCCCTTCTTTTTGTCATCCAGACGGACCACGGATCTTTCCATGAAAACAGGTATGATTTCATGAACTCCCAGTTCAATACATTTCTGGATGATCAGCTCCATCTTGTCTCCCTTGGGAACACCCTGGAAAAGATAGATATCCGCCGGCAGTTCTGAATTCGAATCACATATATCCACTATCTCGGCTATTACCTCTTCTTCATCCTTATCAATAGATGAAATGGTACAGTAATAATCTCTGGATGAACCATCACCCACCACTATCTCATCACCGTTTTTAAGCCTCAGGACATTTATTATATGATTTACATCCTTGCCACGGATTGTAACTGATTTATTCGATTCCGATATATCTTCTACATAGAATCTATGCATATCATTTCCCTTATAATTATTTTCTTACTGCCGCTATGGCAAACCACTCATTTTCACGCTCTTCATCTATTATAGTAAAGCCTGCCTGCATTACAGCTATTTTTACTGCATCAATCTTGCTCTCACTTATTCCAGAAGCCACAAATATACCATCATCAGTGAGATACTCGCCTATAACCGATGCCAAAGGAATTATAACATCAGCCAAAATATTTGCAACCACTATATCATATTTTCTCTTAGGAACAGGATCTGCATTTCCGTTATTTATATCCACCAGCTTTGCCGCATCCTCAGGAGTTAAAACTGAAGATATTCCCGAACCGAGACTGGCCTTTTCTATCTTATCCTTTAAGTGACCTTCCAGATAATTCTCAGCTATCATATTTTCAGCCAGGAGATTTCCACAGCTAAATACAATACGTTCCTCGGTCATTCCATTTGCAGCAGCATTTATCCTGCTGGCATCCACTGCCTGGGGATCAATATCAAGTCCATGAACGTAGCCTGCACCCAGTAAAACAGAGGCTATGGAAAGGATACCACTTCCACATCCCACATCCATAAGGGAAATGTCATCTTTTACGATACTCATATCCTGTAAATGCTTCTTCATAAGACCAAGGGTAAGCCTTGTGGTTTCATGAGTTCCGGTTCCGAAAGCCATGACAGACTCAATACGGATAATCTTATCCCCTTCCTTAATCTGAAGTTCACTATCAGGATTATCCTCTTCCCATACAGGCATAATCACAAGATCATCATATAGTCTCATAGGCTTGAAGAAGTTTTTGAAATTATCATTCCAGGTGGAATCATCACTGGTTTCTTCCATATCAATATTCATATCCCCTACGGGAATGAATTCACTAAGTCTTAAAAGCTCAGCTCTCACCTTATCACAAAGCTGATCTATCCTGGTATCAGTATAGGAATCATCCAGAAAGAAGGAAATTACAGCATTATCATCTGCCTCTTCAGACATTATAGGAATATCCACATACATCCCTCTTATCTCTTCCTCAGTAAGGGGCTGGTTATCTTCAATCATGATTCCTTCCACACCCTGCTCACTTAAGAATTCAGATATTAAATCCACTGCTTCATTTGTAGTGCTGATACTTATCTTTTTCCAGATCATATGGATCCTCCCTGCTTTACACTTCGTCGGCACAAATTTCAATATTTATAATAACACAACAATCGACAGCCCCAATGAAGATATGTATCTCATATGAGTCTGTCGATTATCATTTGCTGTCAGTAAATATTTTTGCTATTTACGGAATTTTTTCTTCTTATGACCACCGAAGGAGAAATCTCCGGCAGAATCTGTAGATGATCTGGCATTAACAGCCGGACCTGAAGCATGCTCATACTGATTAAGTATGGTCTTCTGTTCATCAGTAAGATTTTCTGGAACCTGAACAACAAGAGTAACGAAATGGTCACCTCTTACTGTCTTATTCTTAAGTGTAGGAACTCCCTTACCCTTAAGCTTAACCTTTGTATTGGTCTGTGTTCCAGGTGCTATATCATAACTGTAAGGTCCATCTATTGTATTAAGACTTACCTTGCCACCGAGAGCAGCCTGTGTAAATGATATAGGCTCTGATGAGTAAATATCGTAACCCTGTCTCTGGAATACAGGATGTCTGTCTACCAGAATAGTTACAAGAAGGTCACCTCTTTCGCCTCCATTGATACCAGGCTCACCCATCTCACGAAGTCTGATGGACTGACCATTATCAATACCAGCAGGTACCTTT
>CADBMW010000003.1 GCA_902795855.1 uncultured Lachnospiraceae bacterium | reverse complement strand
ATACAGGTCAAAGTAGGAAAGGCAAAGATAAATAAGACCTACGTGAAAAAGTATAAGAAAATCTTTACAAAGAAGAACTGCGGAAAGAAAGTTACTGTAAAATTAAAATAAAACTTGACAGGACCTTAGGGGGTGTGATATTTTATTGCACGATGAGCTGCCGTAGACAGCAGGTGTCGTAAGACGTAACACCCTGAGGTTACCTGCCGAGGAAGAAGTCGTATTTAAATCAGCCGGTTTTACCGGACGCTATATTACGAATTCATACCTCTGTCTATGTGAATGCATAAACAGAGGTTTTTCTTATGAATACCACATGGTATCGAGATGTATGTGCAGCCGTTAATCTATAAGGAGGTACATTCAAGTGGCAAAGATTGAAGAAAAGAAGCCTATAGTACAGGAAATCAAGGAAAACCTTGAAGGTGCTAAATCAGTAGTGCTTGTTGATTATCTTGGTCTTACAGTTGAGCAGGATACAAATCTTCGTAGAGCTGCCAGAGAAGCTGGTATAATCTACAAGGTTTACAAGAACACTATGGTTAATCTTGCAATCGAAGGTACTGAGTTTGCTGATCTTGCAAAGGATCTTGAAGGTCCTACAGCAGTAGCTATCTCTAAAGAGGATGCAACAGCTCCTGCAAGAATCGTAGCTAATTTTGCTAAGAAGGCAAGCAAGCTTGAGCTTAAGAGCGGTATAGTTGAAGGAACCTACTATGATACAGAAGGTATCAAGGTTATAGCTACTATCCCATCAAGAGAAGAGCTGCTCTCCAAATTCCTTGGAAGCATTCAGTCACCTATTACTAACTTTGCTCGTGTTATCAACCAGGTTGCCGAGCAGAAAGCCGCAGAGGCTTAAACATTTTATCAATTATTAATTAAAAAAATTTAACGGAGGATTTTAAAAATGACAGTTGAAGAGATCGTAACTGCGATAGACGGGCTTTCAGTGCTCGAGCTTAATGAACTTGTAAAGGCAGTAGAAGAGAAGTATGGTGTATCTGCAGCAGCAGGTGTTGTAGTTGCAGCAGCAGGCGGAGACGCTGGCGCAGCAGCAGCTGAGAAGGATGAGTTTGATGTAGAGCTTACAGAAGTAGGTTCAGAGAAGATCAAGGTTATCAAGGTTGTTCGTGACGTAACAGGTCTTGGACTTAAAGAAGCTAAGGAAGCTGTTGAGGGCGCACCAAAGGTACTTAAGGAGGCTGCTCCTAAGGCTGAGGCTGAGTCAATCAAGGCTAAGCTTGAGGAAGTTGGAGCTAAGGTTACTCTTAAGTAATTAGCAAATAGTAAACATGAGGCCATTCGGGATTATCCCGGATGGCCGTTTTATGTGTAACGAGGAGTCATAATAATGGTATTCAGTTCTGCAATTTTTTTATTTGCTTTTTTACCCATAGTTTTCATACTGTGTATTCTTCCTGTGCCATTAAAGTTTAAAAATGCTGTGCTTATAATTGCCAGCCTTTTTTTCTATGCATACGGAGAACCGGTATATGTTCTGCTTATGCTGGCTTCCAGCATTGTGAACTATATATTCGGAAGACTTCTGGGAAGAAGCAGCATCAAAGAAACAGGTCTTAATCTTGAAGAGCTGGAAGTAAAAAAATATGTGGGAATAGCTGAAACTAAAACTCCCTACAGAACCTTCCTTCTGGTTCTGGCCGTTATCCTTAATATCGGAACTCTTGGTGTATTCAAGTATACCGATTTTATCTTATCAAGTATCAATAATGCATTTCATACGGATATTCCTCTTCCGGGAATAGCACTTCCCATAGGAATCTCGTTCTTTACCTTCCAGGCACTTTCCTATGTTATAGATGTGTACAGAAATCCGGCAATAGAGCAAAAAAGATATCCGGCAGTTCTGCTTTATATAGCCATGTTCCCTCAGCTTGTAGCAGGACCTATAGTAAAATACAGTGATATCGAATATCAGATATATAATCGTACCATGACCACGGATGAGGTGGTTCAGGGAATTGAGAGGTTCTGTAAAGGACTTTTCAAAAAAATGTTTATTGCGAATATTATGGGAAATATAGCAGACAGCATATTCGGTCTGGAAATTGGACAGTATCATATGCTGGTTGCATGGCTGGGAGCCATCTGCTATGCCCTTCAGATATATTTTGATTTCAGTGCCTATTCAGACATGGCACTTGGTCTCGGACATATGTTCGGCTTTACCTTCAAGGAAAACTTCCTTCATCCATACTCAGCAGTAAGTATAAATGACTTCTGGGATAAATGGCATATTTCCCTTTCCAGCTGGTTTAAGGAATATGTTTATATTCCATTGGGAGGAAGCAAAAAGGGTAAGGCAAGAACTGAAATAAACAAGCTTATAGTATTTTTCCTGACAGGAATCTGGCACGGTGCCAACTGGACATTCATACTCTGGGGTATGATCCACGGAGTGGCAAATGTTATAGAAGACCTGATACTTCCTTCAGGAAAGCCAAAGATTAAATGGTTAGGAAATATATATACCTGTCTTATAGCTGTTCTGGCCTTTGTATTCTTCAGGGCAGATACTATAAAATACGGACTGGGATTTGTTAAGACCATGTTTACTAATTTCAGCATGGACAGTCAGTCCTACAGCATATTGATGGAACAGCTGAATGTTTATAACATACTTACACTTGTGGCAGGTATGATACTGGCTTATCCTGTTTTCGAAAAGCTTAAAGGAAAGTTACAAGACAAGATGAGGACACCGGTATTTGCAGTGTTATCTCTGGCTGCACTTTTCCTGTGTATCCTGAGACTGTCCTCTGCATCATATAATCCATTTATATATTTTAGATTCTAATCAGGATGGTGAAATATGAGTAAAGAAAATAAAAAAGATCAAAATATAAAAAATGAAATAAAAAGCGACACTGCAAAGTCAAAAGGTTCAAAACTGAATTGGGTTTACATAATATCGTTTCTTCTGATGACCCTTTTCCCTTTTGTATGTATGACCTTTTATAAAACAGACATGTCTCTGGAGAAGAGAACTGCGGCTCCTTTTCCGAAGATAAAAACTTATGACGGAAAGCTGAATCTGGATTACTTTGATGATCTGAATGATTATTTCAATGATCATTTTGCCTTCAGACAGGAAATGACCACCGTAGATGCGGCCATCACCACAAAGCTCCTGAATACATCTCTGAATGATGATGTAATATATGGCAAGGATGGATGGCTTTATTATACAGAAACCATGGATGAATATTTCGGAAGAAACATCCTGTCGGAAAGAGGCATAAATAACTGTGTATCCAGTCTCAGACTTATGCAGGAATATACTGAGAATCTGGATTCGGATTTTCTCTTTATGATATGTCCTATAAAGGCAGATCTTTATCCTGAACATCTTCCTTATAATTACAAAAAGGGAAGCGAGATAAATAACTGGACCAGACTTAAAACTGCCATGGACGCAAATGGTATAAAATATGTTGACCTGCATGAAGCGTTTGAAAATGATTCAAGAGTGATGTATCATAAGCTTGATACTCACTGGAATAACGAGGGTGCCGCTTTCGGCTGTAAGGTTATACAGGAAGCTGCCGGAAGAAGTGCCACAGATTACAGTGATATTTCTTATACTACTGATAAAGTATTCAGGGGTGATCTTTATGGAATGCTTTATCCAAAGGGCAGCAAGCTGGATGACAATGTGATCTATTCACAGGAACACAGCTTTTCCTATGTGACCAACACAAAGAATACAGAGGACTTTAATATCGAGACAGAGACTCCCGGTAAGGAAGAAACCCTTCTCATGTTCAGGGATTCATATGGAAATGCTCTCATCCCATTTATGGCAGATGAGTATGGTAAGGCATATTTTACAAAGGTAATGCCATTTGATATGGGAATGGCTTTGCAGTATAATGCCGATGTGGTCATGCTGGAGCTGACTCAGAGACATATTACATACCTTTGGGAATATCTTCCGGTTATGGATGCTCCTCTCAGAGATGATGTAAGTGACAGCCCTGAAAAGGCAGACTCTCTGACAGAGGTCAGAGTTGATAAGGCTGCTGACGGAAGACTTATAGTTTATGGAACTCTGGATCCTGAGTATGTGGATGATGCTTCAAATGTATATGTAAGGATCACAGATGCAGATTATATTTCCGATTATGAAGCATTTCCAGTGGGATATAAATCTGTTTTGGAGGAAGGTAAGTCCGAGCTTAAGAAATCCTTTGAAGCAAAGGGGCTGAATGAAAAGGATTATCAGTTCGGCATGTACATCAGTCCTGAAGAACTGGCTCAGGGCGATTGCGAAATAGAGGTTATTACCAGTAAGGATGGGGTAAGTTACACAACCGGAAATGTATTAACCTATAAAAATGAGTGAGGAAGAGAAAATGAGGAAAAAGATATCTGGTATTATCACTATGACTATGATGGCTGTGTGCCTTGCAGCTTGTGGAAACAGCACTGCAGACACAGCAACAACAGAGGTTGCTGAAGTAACAACCGAGGCAACAACCGAGGCTACAACAGAAGCTACTGAGGCAACAACAGAGGCTACAACTCAGGCAACAACCGAGAAGACTACTGAAAAGACAACAGAAGCTACAACTCAGGCAACAACCGAGGCCACAACTGAGAAGACTACTGAGAAGAAGAAAGAAAAGAAGACTACAGAGAAAAAGAAGAAGGAAAAGACTGAGGAGAAGAAAGAGGAAAAGACTGAAGCTTCCAAGAAGAGCGTTGCTCAGGGATATGTAGGTCAGACTCTGGACGCTCTTGCATCAGCCTGTGGTCAGTACACACTTCAGACCGGTGGTGCATGTTCACTGGAGGGAGAGCTCAGTGGTATAGCTTATTTCGATGGATTTACAGCATATCTTCATTCAGAGCAGGGACAGACTGTCTGGATCGTTGATGCTATAGAGTAAAAAGCTAAGTATTTATACTGTAGAAAAAAACAGGAGGAAAAATAAAATGAAAAAATCTACAGGTATTAAAAGATTTTTGGCAGTTCTTTTTACAGCTTTGTTCATCCTTGCACTTGTACCAACAGGTGATTCATATGCTGCAACAAAGAAGGGCTGGGTAACAAAGAAAGGTCACAAATACTATTATAATGACAGTGGTAAGCAGAAGAAGGGATTTGTGACAGTAGGAAAGAATACATATTATTTCACCCCAAAGGCTATCAAGACAAAGAAGGGTGATGCATCGGTTACCATTAATCCAAAGGGATCTATGGTAAGAGGATGGTTCAAATTAGATGGCAAGTATTACTATTTTAACCGCAGCAATGGTAAGATGGTAAAGAACAAGACAATAGACGGAATCAAGATCGCTAAAGATGGAACAGCAAAGAAGACTGATTACAATGAGAAGAAGATGAATCTTATGATCCTTGCAAGGGAAAGAATGCAGAGTCTTACAAAGCCTTCTGATTCCAAGGAAGTTAAGAGAGAAGCCTGCTATGACTATGTAAAGGATAACTTTGCAAAGACTGCAGTTAATGCTGATATTGATGGAAAGAACCAGATGGTAGTTCTTGAGAATATCAGAAGCAGAGCTGACTGGGATATCATTTTTGCTGACTTTGGTCTTTCAAAGAATCACGGTGACTGCGTTGCATGGGCATGCTCAGTTGCTTACCTTATCCACGAGTGCGGATACGATGATGTATATATCGTAGATGACAAGAAGGGCACAGGATATGATTCAGCTCATCCTGCACATGCATGGGCTGAGTGTGAAGGAAAGGTATTCGACGCATATTTCGGATCCTACAAGGGAAAGGATTCAAATTACAATACAGGATATGCCTGCAATAAGACAGGTTCATTCCCTGACTGGCCTATCAATAAAAAGAATGTTGCCACAGGAGAAGCTACATCAGCTAACTAAAGACAGCTAAAGGGTAAAGAAAATGATGAGTAGTATTTTTGATAAAAAGCATATGATGGTGAGAATTCTGCTGGGAGCTGTTATGATAGCATTTGCATTTATGATCTGCAGCTTTGACAGTAATGCAGAAGAATTGGAGCCTTCACTTACTCCTACCATATCTCCTACAGTATCGCCTACACCGGAAAATACTCCTTCACCTGCACCTACAAAAGCACCTACTCCGGTACCGACTAAGGCACCTACGGTAACTCCGGTACCGACAAAGACACCCACACCTGCTCCTGCATCAAAAAAGAGCAAGCCTGAGGTGAATCTGGCTAAGCCTGTTATCACAAGAGTAGAGGCATATGATACAAGTGTGCAGAAGGTATACTGGAATGCAGTAAGTGATGCTGACTATTACATAGTATACAGAAAAACATCCGGTGGAAAGTATGCTGAAGTAAAGAAGACAAAGAAATTAAAATATACTGACAAAAAAGGTAAGCCTAACAAAACTTATTATTACAAGATTCAGGCTGTTAAAAAGGAAACAAAAACAACTGCCCGTTCCGTAAGTCCTAAGAGCAAGGCTTACAAAAAGAAGTGCCGTAAAAAACCAAAGACCATAGTTTATCTTGGAGATTCCGTAATGTCAGGATTTCAGGTATACGGAGCTCTTGGTCCGGGTGAACATAGTCTGGCAAAGGTAAGTCTTTTTGTTCAGCACATCAGATCCACATTTTTGGGAAGTGTCAATGCGCTTAAGCCTGACAGAGTATATATAATGTGCGGAACAAATAACTGCGTTGGAAATCAGCCGATGTCTTATCTGAGCGGAGTTGTTAATGAATATAAATATGTGGTGGAAAATATTCATGCAAATAATCCTAACTGTGAGATAGTTATCATGGCCATAGGTAATTCCAGAAACTCAAGAGTACCTAATTCCACAGTGAATACCTACAACGGTCTGCTAAAGCAGCTTGCTTCAAAATACAGTTATACAAAGTATTTCAATACAGGTCTTTATCTCAATAGTGGAGGAAATATAAATCCGGCATATGTTGCAGGGGATGGAATCCACTGGAGCGGCAGTGCATACAGAGTCGTTCATGATGGCCTGAAAAAATTTACAAAAGTATATTAAAAAATAAATCAGGGAGAAATAAAATTTCTCCTTGATTTTTATTTTGAAAAATGTTAGACTTGTAAATTGTCATTATAGACTAAAGTGGATTACTATGCGAAACTGTCGCGTAGGAGGGTATTCCTATGCGCCAAATCAGACATATTCCTTATTTAGTCATTATGAATAATAAGCGAGAGGTGAAATGCGTCATATGGAAAAGTACAGAATGCGTCCTATCAAAGCAGGTAAAAACACTCGTATGAGCTATGCCGGCAAGCAGGAAGTCCTCGAGATGCCAAATCTTATCGGAGTTCAGGTTGATTCTTATAAGTGGTTTCTTGATGAGGGTCTTGATGAAGCTTTCAGAGACATCAGTCCTATAACAGACTTCACAGGTAAGCTCAGTCTTGAGTTTGTGGATTACAAACTGTTTGAAGAGGATAAAAAGTATTCTATTGAAGAATGCAAGGAGAGAGATGCCACATATTCTGCTCCCCTGAAGGTAAACGTCCGCCTGATCAACAATGAAACAGGTGAGATAAACCAGCATGAGGTTTTTATGGGCGATATGCCACTTATGACAGAGACAGGTACATTCGTCATAAACGGTGCTGAGCGTGTCATAGTAAGTCAGCTGGTTCGTTCGCCAGGTATTTATTACACTATTGGTCGTGATAAAACCGGTAAGACATTATATTCATGTCAGGTCATTCCTAACCGTGGTGCATGGTTGGAATATGAAACAGATGCTAATGACGTATTTTATGTAAAAGTAGATAGAAACAGGAAGGTTCCTGTAACTGTACTTATACGTTCAATGGGAATTGGTACAGACGAAGAGATCATCGAGCTCTTTGGTGATGAGCCAAAGATCAGAGCTTCCTTCGAGAAGGATCCTTCAAAGAGCTATGAGGATGGTATCCTGGAGCTTTATAAAAAGCTGAGACCAGGTGAGCCTCTGGCGGTTGAGAGCGCAGAGAGTCTTATCAGTGCTATGTTCTTCGATCAGAGAAGATATGATCTGGCACGTGTTGGACGTTTCAAGTTCAATAAGAAGCTGGCTCTTGAAAATCGTATAGTAAACTTCATTCTTGCAGAGGATGTAATGGATCCGCTTACAGGCGAGGTTCTCTTTGCACAGGGTGAAATTCTTACAAAGGAAGCTGCACGCGCTATTCAGTATGCTGCAGTTGATCACGTTATAGTTCAGACTGAGACAGCTAATGTCAAGGTTCTTTCAAATATGATGGTTGATATTACTCCATGGATCGAAGACAGACTTCCTGGAGTAACAGCTGAGGATCTTGGAATTACAGAGCTTGTTTATTATCCTGTTCTTGAACAGCTTCTTGAACAGTATGATGAGCCTGAAGAACTTAAGGAGGCAATCCTTGAGAACATCACAGAGCTTATTCCAAAGCATATAACAAAGGAAGATATCCTTGCATCCATCAACTACAACATGCACCTTGAATATGAAGTTGGTCAGGATGATGATATCGATCACCTTGGTAACAGACGTATCAAGTCAGTAGGTGAGCTGCTTCAGAATCAGTATCGTATAGGTCTTTCAAGACTTGAAAGAGTTGTAAGAGAAAGAATGCAGACACAGGATATCGAGACCCTTACACCTCAGTCACTTATAAATATCAAGCCTGTAACAGCTGCTGTTAAGGAATTCTTCGGTTCATCACAGCTGTCACAGTTTATGGATCAGAACAATCCGCTTTCAGAGCTGACACACAAGAGACGTCTTTCAGCTCTTGGTCCTGGTGGTCTTTCAAGAGAAAGAGCCGGATTCGAGGTTCGAGACGTTCACTATACACATTAT
>CADBMW010000002.1 GCA_902795855.1 uncultured Lachnospiraceae bacterium | reverse complement strand
CTTAGAAACAAATAACCTGAACAACAACATGCTTATGGACTTAAACGGAATGGGTACCTTTAACGGATACACCAACCGGGCATCCGCTACCTTCTTAAAGAACGTTGGATTTTTTGCAAACAACCTGAAGCTGGATGATAAAGGAAACCTGCCTCCTATAAATGACGCCTTAGGAATAAATACCATTTACAGCATTACCGACAGATATCTCAGCAATACTGATTATGAAAATGTATTTAACACAGAAGGTCTGACTGTGTATAAAAACCAGAATTCATTAGGCCTTGGATATGGAATAAAAACCGATTCCTATGACCTTGAATTTGACAGCTATGACCTTATCAAAAACATAAACTCCTTTACGAACCAGCTGGCCGGTTCCGGAGATATAGTTCACGAGATTTATCCGGAATACGAACTGGGGGGCGAAGGCTTCAACGTTAACTACGGTATGACAGACAATCTTTACCTTATTCTGAATCCTCAGGCAGGAGTTGCTGATCCTTACATATCCATATCATTTACGGCAGACAGGGACGGTTTCTACGGTATGAGTTATGACTATCAGAACTACGGTACCGTAACCATAAAGGTAAATGACGAAATAAGGAAAAGAGTTTATCTCGACCTTTCCGGCATGCTGCCAATAGGTAATATCAAAAAAGACGACAACATATCCATCTATATAGAAGCCGTAAACAAAAGCAACGTAGGACTTGATTCCTCTGACGCTCAGACACTTGATATACACATGGCTTACATAGATGAAGAAGCCTACGGAAAAATGAAGGAAACCCTAAGTGCAAATCAGATGAAAACCGAGAGGCTTACAGACAGCCATCTGAAGGCATCTGTGGATCTTTCTTCCGGCCAGGTGCTCTACACCTCCATCCCATATGATAAAGGATGGCATGTATACGAAAACGGTAAAGAGCTGGAGACAAAATGCTTCGACAAAACCTTCCTACTTCTGGAGCTCGGGGAAGGACACCACGAGCTTGAATTCAAATACAGACCGGTAGGAATGATACCGCTGATTATAGTAAGTCTGGTATCAGTAATTCTGTTTATACTATGGGTTGTATTTAATAAAAAACACTAATCCAAAAGGTGCCTGTCACCGTTACAGAATTGTTACACTATGTAACAATTTCGTAACGGTGACAGGCACCATTAAATTTACATGAAGTCGAAGGTCAGCTGGCTTTCTTTAGGCATGTCGCCGAGGATTCCCAGTTCGGCCATCTTTTCGATGACGGTTCCTGATACCTTGGCTCTGTCCTTAAGCTCCTGCTGTGACAGGAATAAGCCACCCTGAGCTGCTTTTTCAAGCTGCTCCGCAGCCTTTTCTCCCATTCCTTCTATGGAAAGGAAGCTTGGCATGATCTTATTGTCTATAATCTGGAAGCGTGTTGCCTTGGCCTTATAAAGGTCAATAGGCAGGAATTCAAATCCTCTGGCATACATTTCCTTTACCAGCTTCATGTCTCTGTAAAGAAGCTGTTCCTTTGCAGACATGGAATTCTTATCCCTGGACATGTATTCCTTCAAAACCGAATCCAGATGCTCTTCTCCAAGACACATTACCTCATAGGAAAATGCATCCGCTCTTATGCTGTAGTAAGCCGTATAATAAGCAAGTGGATAATATATCTTAAAGTATGCTACTCGCCAGGACATCATAACGTAAGCAACGGCGTGAGCCTTAGGGAACATGTATTTTATCTGCTCGCAGCTCCAGATGTACCAATCAGGAACTCCATGCTCCTCCATCTTCTTTCTGAATTCCGGCCATTCCTTACATTTTCCCTTTGCCACCAGTCCTTTACGAACACGTTCCATTATGGTAAATGCATCACCGGGCTCAAGTCCCTGATAGAGCAGATATACCATGATATCGTCTCGACAACAGATGGCACTGGAAAGCTTACATTTGCCTTCCTGAATAAGCTTCTGGGCATTACCCAGCCATACGTCGGTACCATGGGCAAGTCCCGCAATACGCACCAGATCTGAAAAGCTCTGGGGATCTGCATCTATAAGCATCTGCATGGCGAATTCTGTTCCGAATTCCGGAATACCTAAAGATCCCAGTGGCACTCCATTCATATCCTCCGGTTTGATTCCCAGCACTTCTGTTCCCTTGAAAAGGGACATAACCTTCTTATCATCCAGCGGAATATCCGTAGCCTTAATTCCGGTCAGATCCTCCAGACGTTTGATCATGGTAGGATCATCATGTCCCAGAATATCAAACTTCAGCAGGTTATGATCTATGGCATGGTAATCGAAATGGGTGGTAATGGTATCCACAGTCATATCGTTAGCAGGCTTCTGTACCGGTGTGAAGCTGTATATCTCTTCAGTATCCGGCATAACTATGATTCCACCCGGATGCTGTCCTGTGGTTCTCTTAACATTTACGCAGCCCTTGGAAAGTCTTTCAACCTCTGCATGACGCTTGGTAATTCCTCTGTTTTCGCAATACTTAAGCACATAACCATATGCAGTCTTTTCCGCAACGGAACCAACAGTTCCGGCTCTGAAGGAATAATCCTCACCGAAGATTTCGCCGATATAAGCATGGGCTCTCGGCTGATATTCTCCGGAGAAGTTCAGATCTATATCCGGCTCCTTATCACCCTTGAATCCCAGGAATGTTTCAAATGGTATATCATGTCCTTCCTTTTTCAAAGGTGCGCCGCACTGAGGGCAGACTGCATCCGGCATGTCACAACCTGACATACCTGAATATTTCTTAACTCTCTCTGAATCGAATTCAGTATAAAAGCATTTCGGACAGATGTAGTGAGGCGGCAGCGGATTAACCTCTGTTATACCCGACATGGTTGCCGCGAAGGAGGATCCAACGGAACCTCTGGAGCCTACAAGATATCCGTCATCATTGGATTTCCAAACCAGCTTCTGAGCTATGATGTACATAACCGAATAACCATTTCCGATAATGGAATCCAGCTCCTTATTTAATCTGTCAGTAACAAGCTGAGGCGGATTCGGTCCATATATTTCATGCATTTTCTTTTCACAGATATCACGAAGTATCTGATCAGAATTCTCGATTACCGGAGGTGCCTTATCAGGACGAACCGGTGATATTTTATTTATCCAGGAAGCCACAAGATTTGTATTCTTTACAACCACCTCATGAGCCTTCTCTGCTCCCAGATAGCTGAATTCCTCCAGCATCTCGTCGGTAGTTCTGAAGTAAAGAGGCGGCTGCTTTTTCATTTCCTCCTTAACGGAATCCACGAAAACGCTCTGATCATCCTTCTTTTCCTCATCCTTTGCATCGGACTTCTTTTTCTGACTGGCGCTTCTGGCCCCCTCCAGGATTATAGTCCTGTAAATGGCGTCCTCAGGTTCAAGGAAATGTACATCTCCCGTAGCGACTACCGGCTTGTCATATCTTTCACCCAGAGCCACTATCTCTCGATTTATATTTCTAAGATCCTCTTCAGAATTTATCCGGTCTTCCTTTTCATTCTCTATAAGATATTTATTATTTCCTATAGGCTGGATTTCCAGATAATCGAAGAATCTTACTATTCTCTCTATCTCTTCATCTTCCGCTCCATCCAGAAGGGCTGAGTAAAGCTCTCCCGAAGAACAGGCGGAACCAACCACCAGTCCCTCACGATATTTCTGAATCAGGGACATTGGTATCCTTGGTTTCTTAACGGCACCGACTCCACCAAAATACTTAATATGAGAAGCGGAAATGAGTCTGTAAAGATTTGTTCTTCCCGTCTCATTGGTGCAGAATATGATACCATGATAGCTCTTAGCCTTCTTGATGCTGTCTGCAGATGCGCTGCCCATTTTGTTCAGATCATCTACAGTTTTTGCACCGGACTCATTTATGAGCTTCATAAGATTTATGAAGATTCCGGAAGTAACCTCCGCATCATCGCAGGCTCTGTGATGATGGGCATTTGTAAGACCGAAATACTTTGTAAGTCTGTCCAGATTATATCTTCCCAGTTCAGGCAGGAATACATAGGCAAGGGTCATGGTATCCAACGCAGTAAAATCATATGTAAGTCCAAGCCTTTTGGCATTAACCTTGATGAATGTGGTATCGAAGGTAGCATTGTGGGCTACCAGCATGGCTCCCTGACAGAATTCCAGGAATCTGGGGAGTACCTTTTCTATGGTATCCGCATCCTTCACCATGGTATCAGTTATGGATGTAAGCTTTGTGATATTGTAAGGGATTGGAACCTCCGGATTAACAAATTCAGAAAATGTTCCTATAACATTTCCCGCCTTATCCAGACGTACAGCACCAATCTCTATGATACGGCAGAACTTAAAGGAAAGTCCCGTTGTCTCAATATCAAATACAACATACTCACTGTCCAGACTCTGACCGTGGCTGTTCATTACCAGAGTCTTGATATCATCTACAAAATATCCCTCTACGCCGTAAAGTATCTTGAAATCCTCCGGCGCATTCTTGGCACCATGAAGATAATGATTTGCACTTGGGAAGTTCTGAACCACACCGTGATCTGTTATTGCTATGGCATGATGTCCCCAGTCGATGGCTCTCTGGATTGCAGCCTCAACAGGAAGCACTGCATCCATTTCACTCATCTGAGTATGAAGATGAAGCTCAACTCTCTTCTCCTCTGCCTCGTCCATTCTCTTCTTTCTAAAATCAGGAATCTTTTTGATTCCTGCCACAGAATTCAGCATAAGGTCTCTGGAAAATGCATCATACTTCGCCTTACTCTTTATCTGAATAAAGGAGCCTTCCTTTATATCATCAAGCACTGCATCCTTATCATCCGGCGAAAGGAATATCTTGAAGCCTATGGTATCCGTAAAGTCGGTAATATAAGCAGTGAGGATGATCATATCCTCGCCGTTGCTTTTCTTCTTGGTCTCAGTAAGCTCGATACCGAATACCTGACCACGGACCACCACATCCATAGGAGTTTCTTCAACCACGGATGCTATCTCAACTATATCACCCTCAACATTTCTTCCATAGAAGCAGTCAAGGTCGTTATAATTATTCTTTCTGTATTTTTCCAGGTTGGCCTTATAGTCCTTCTTCTTTGCCTTTTCCGTACTTACTCCGGTATTTATCTTCATATCCGGCGTCAGCACCACCTCATTATTTGAAACGTCATAAGCCTCTTCCAGTTTATTCTCCAGCTCACGTTTCTTCTCAAGGAATTCATTTTCCTTATCTTCCTGCTGAGGCATTTCCACTTCCACAGGATTACCCTCAGCATCCACCATAAATACCTTCTCCGCCTTATCGCTATCCTTGATTCTGGCAGCAGCCACCTTCTGAGATTTCTCATTCTCATAATCCTGCTTAACAAGCTTTACTGCTGTCTGAACATTCATACCGAATTTTTCAGCAAAAATGGTATTGAAAAATTTTTCTATATCGCCTTTTTTATTTCTGGCCAGAGTACCCTCTTCGATCTGATAAATAAGGGAATTTCCCTCAATGGTATATTTTGCTCTTTTTACCAGATTGTATTCCACCTGGCTTCTTTCTCTCAGCTCATCCATGATGCTGTCCTTATAAATATGCATAAGCTGATTTATACTGTACTGACCTGAAAGAAGATAGCGTTCCCTCAGATCAACAGTTGCCTTGGAATACTGTCCAAATACAAAAAGACGGATTGCTTCCTCCGCCTCTCTGATATATTTTCTTGATATAAGATGTGTACTCTCTATATTAACTATAAGTTTTTCCGGTTTCCTTATGGATACGATGCCTGTAACGTTGACATCGTCCAGATACATATCTAATGCGGAACCAAGGGGTATTCCCGGAAAAACCTCCTTGAAATTCTTGCTTTCCATATTTATACACCTCATCCGGTTCCTTCGGAACCACCTTGGTCTCAAGGGGAAGGCTATTTACTCTCCCCAGGAATCCAGTTCCTTCTTCAGCTCTCCCAGCAGTGCCTCCTGTGGCACCTTGCGGAGTATCTCACCATGCTTAAATACAAGGCCTTCACCGTCGCCGCCAGCTATACCCAGGTCTGCCTCTCTTGCTTCTCCGGGACCATTTACGGCGCAGCCCATTACTGCAACCTTGATATTCAGATGCGGATACTGTGCTATAAGTTTTTCGGTTTCGTTTGCAAGTCCTATAAGATCGATATGTGTTCTTCCACAGGTAGGACATGATACAAGAGATATTCCATCATGTCTTAAATCAAGGGTCTTAAGTATAAGTCTGGCTGTCTTAACTTCTTCCACAGGGTCACCGGTAAGAGATACCCTGATGGTATCACCTATTCCCTGATTAAGTATAATACCCAGTCCTATGGATGATTTTATATTTCCGCTCCAAAGGGTTCCTGATTCGGTAATACCCACATGCAGCGGATAATTTGTTCTCTCTGATATAAGCTTATGTGTCTCAACAGACATGAGAACATCCGAAGATTTGATACTGATAACTATGTTATCGTAATCCTGTTCCTCGATCATACGGACCTTATCCATTGCGCTTTCGACTATACCCTCGGCAGTTACACCACCGAATCTGTCTATAAACTGCTGTTCCAGTGAGCCACTGTTTACGCCCACTCTGATAGGAATATTTTTCTTTTTGGCAACGTCCACCACTGCCTTAAGATTTTCCTTTGATCCGATATTTCCCGGATTAATTCTTATCTTATCAGCCCCATGCTCCATAGCCTCTATGGCAAGCTTGTAATTAAAATGAATATCCGCAACGATAGGGATATTTGTTTTCTCCTTCAGCTTATCAAAGCTTCTTGCAGCTTCCACGGTATTGGCAGTACATCTTACTATGTCGCAGCCTGCCTTCTCAAGACTGAGAATCTGGGCAACAGTGGCATCTATATCTGATGTCTCTGTATTAGTCATGGACTGAATGGCGATGGGATTTCCTCCTCCTATCTCCACATTTCCTATCTTTACTTTTTTTGTATTCATTCTGTACATAGCAATCTTCTTTCAATTGAATTATTTATGAATAACATTTCCCAGGTCGTTGAAAAATACAAATATCATCAGCAGCATCAGAAGTGCTACTCCGATACCATTTACAAGTGCCTCTCTTTCCGGCGGAACCTTCTTACCGGATATGGCCTCAACCAGAACAAAGAGGATCCTTCCTCCATCCAGTGCAGGAATAGGAAGAAGATTCATAACTCCCAGGTTCGCACTAAGGAGAACCGCGAAGTTAATGATATTCATAAGCACTACTACGAACTGCTTCCAGGCGGTCTCATCACTGGTAGCTTCCTTGGCTTCCTCTATAATGTCATTCATGGTATTTGTTATACCAACCGGTCCCATCAGGTCATCCTTGGAAGCATGTCCTGTAACCATCATTTTAAGTGAGCATATTACAGCCTTGACCTGGAACCTTACCTCCAAAGCAGCGAACTTCAGTTCCTCTCCAAAATTTTTGGCAAATCTTCCGGTACTCATGAAACCAAAATAATAATTGCCACTCTTTTCATCAAGCTTTCTTGTGAGGCTTATTTCATACTGCTTTCCGTCTCTTTCATAAACTATATCTACCGGTTCCTTCACATCGTGCATCATAGAATAAAGTGTAATCTCACGATAGTTATATATTTTCTGGCCATCCAGACTTACTATCTCATCACCATTATTCATACCTGCTTCCTGGGCAGCGCTGTTTTCCATTATGGTAGTGATCACCGGTGGATCTATGGTATAGAAATGACATGTAATAATGGACAGCATAAAAGCCAGTATGAAATTGAACATAGGTCCTGCAAAGGATACCATGAGCCTTGCCATAACGGATTTATTGTTGTACCCGTTACGGTTTGTGGATTCCTCCACCATCCCCTCCATGAGGCAGTAGCCTCCCAGCGGAAGGGCGCGGATAGAATAATCTATTTCATTCCTGGTCCATTTGGCTACAGCCGGCCCCATTCCTATGGAGAATTCATTAACCTTTATTTTGTTCAGTCTTGCAAAAAGATAGTGTCCGAATTCATGTACAAAAACTATGACTCCGAAAACCAGTATTATTGCAATCAGATTTGTAATGTCCATGGTTACCTCTTACTAAGTTTACACGCCATATTTTGATCTGAGCAGATCATCTGTCCAGTCACGGGCTTCCAGTATATCCTTCAGCACCGGACTCTCTTTTACCTTATGCTCTGACATGGCATATTGTATCATTTCGTATATCTCAAGAAATTTTATCCTACCTGCAAGAAATGCCGCTACGGCATGTTCATTTGCCTCATTCATAACTGTAGGCATGGTACCTCCCGTCCTGCTGGCTTTCTTTGCCAGGGGAATTCCCAGGAAGGTATCGAAATCCGGCTTTTGAATCTCGATGGATGATATCTTAGAAAAATCCAGTCTGTCTCCTGCAAGATATCTTCTTTCAGGATAATAAAATGCATACTGGATAGGAAGCTTCATATCCGGAGTTCCCAGCTGGGCTATAACTGCGCCGTCTTCAAACTCCACTGCAGAATGAATGATACTCTGAGGCTGAATCAGCACTTCTATATCATCTATATCTGTATCAAAAAGCCATTTAGCTTCTATAACCTCCAGACCTTTATTTACCATGCTGGCGCTGTCTATGGTTATCTTTGGTCCCATGGACCAGTTAGGATGCTTCAGCGCCTGCTCAACAGTAACCTCCTGCAGCTCCTGTCTTTTACGTCCTCTGAAAGGTCCGCCTGATGCAGTCAGCAGAATTCTGGAGATTTTATTTGCCCTGTAATCTTTCTCTGCTAAATCCGCCATTCCCATAGGAAGAATGGTTCCTCTTCCCTGAAGGCTCTGAAATATGGCACTATGCTCGCTGTCTACAGGAAGTATCCTTATACCCTTTCTTCGTGCCGCTTCCATAACAAGATGTCCGGCAGTAACAAGGGTTTCTTTATTTGCAAGAGCTATATCCTTTCCTGCCTCTATGGCAGCAAGAGTTGGCTCTACTCCTATCATTCCCACTATGGCTGTCAGTACTATATCTGCATTTTCTGCAGTAGCCACTGCCTTAAGTCCCTCCATTCCGGATTGAACCTTAATATTCATATCCGCAAGTCTGAGGGAGAGATCCGCCGCATCTTTTTCATCGGAAACTGCAACAATCTCCGGTTTAAATTCTCTTACCTGTTTTTCCAACAGGGAAATGTTTTTCCCACATGAAAGTGCGACGACCTTAAGGTCGTCGTTCTCTCTTACTATATCAAGTGCCTGGGTTCCAATGGAACCTGTGGAACCAATTATAGATATATATTTCATATTGTAAGCTACTCCTAAAAGAAGAATTCCAAAAGGAAATAAATTATAGGCGCTGTAAATATCATACTGTCAAATCTGTCCAGTACGCCACCATGTCCCGGAATAAGCGTTCCATAATCCTTTATGTCATTATTCCTTTTAATTCCTGAAGCTGCCAGATCTCCGATTACTGCAGGGATTGCACCAAGTGCTCCCACGAAAAACAGCTTCACAAGTATCATATCTGTATTCTGGATCTGATTCTTCAGGAAAAGCCCGTAGAGAATTCCCAGAATACCTGCTCCGATTATACCACCGAAAAGTCCTTCTATACTCTTCTTAGGACTCAGCTTCGGAGACATCTTATGCTTTCCGAAAAGCCTTCCCACGCAATATGCCAGAGTATCATTTCCCCATGAGCAGATGAAACAAAGAACTACGAAATATCCACCGTCCTTCATATCTCTGATCTTATAGATATATGAAAGCATTACGCTTACATAGAAAAATGATGTAAAGGCTGCCATGATTTCCTTGTCATGGTATTTCGGAAATTTGAATACATATACTGCAAGTATTACCAGCAGATATATGATAAGTACCGGCATTACAAACCTGCTGACAGAAACGTCACCCAGCTTCTGTTTACTCAGCATGAGAACCGCATAATACAGCACGGTCCAGATGTATGCAATAACTGCCGGAGAATTCTTTTCAATCTTATATACACGACATAGTTCAAATACACCGATGATGGAAAGAACCATCATGGTAATACCCGTTACCGGTCCACCGAAATAGAGAACCAGGATAAAGAATGCAACAAGAACTATTCCGCTGATCAGTCTGGTTTTAAACATTTTTATACCCCACCATATCTTCTGTCGCGACCATTATAATAGTCAACAGCTTTCTGCAGATCTTCCTTGCTGAAGTCAGGCCATAAGGTATCGCAGAAATAGAATTCAGAATATGAAATCTGCCATGGAAGGAAGTTTGAAATTCTGATTTCTCCGCTGGTTCTTATGAGAAGATCCGGATCAGGAATGTCCTTTGTATCAAGTCTGGATGATATAAACTCTTCAGTTATATCTTCCGGATTTATGATGCCATCCTTCGCATCCTTCACGATTCCTCTTACAGCTCTGGTTATATCATCCCTTCCGCCGTAATTAAGAGCAATTACCAGCTGAATACCTGTATTAGGTGCGGATGCTTCCTCCAGCTTCTCTATAGCCTGAACTATATCATTGTCAAGTCTGGTCCTGTCACCGATAACTCTGACACGCATGTTATTTTTATTCGCAGATTCGATAGACTTTTTTAGAAAGTCTCTGAGAATGGTCATGATACCTGTTACCTCTTCAACAGATCTTTTCCAGTTCTCAGTAGAAAATGCATATACGGTAAGATATTTAATTCCCATATGCCAGGCATCCTCTGTTATCTTCTCCAGATTATCGGCACCGGCTTTATGACCAAAGTTTCTTGGCATATGACGTTTCTTGGCCCATCTTCCGTTTCCATCCAGAATAATAGCCACATGCCTGGGGATCTTATATTCGTCAGCCATTTTAAGTCCTCTCAAATAAAATTATACTGTAAGGATTTCCTTTGTTTTGGTTTCAACCATCTTATCGATTTCGCTTACAAACTTATCTGTAGCCTTCTGGATATCTTCTTCCTCTCCAGCTAGCTCATCTTCTGAAATCTCTCCAGCCTTATTCTGCTTTTTAGCAGCATCGTTTGCATCACGTCTTGCGTTTCTTACAACAACCTTAGCCTCTTCACCCTTTTTCTTGATGTCCTTTGCAAGCTCCTTACGTCTTTCCTCTGTAAGCTCAGGGAAATTGATAACTACGCTCTTTCCATCATTATTTGGTGTAACACCAAGATCTGATGCAAGGATAGCCTTCTCGATTTCCTTAACCATTGATGGCTCCCATGGAGTGATCATAAGTGTTCTTGCCTCAGGTACGGATACGTTTGCAACACCCTGAATGTTAGTTGGTGTTCCGTAGTATTCCACCTTAAGCTTATCCAGAATATGTGGATTAGCACGTCCTGCTCTGATAGTAGCATATTCATTTGCCAGAGCATCTATAGCTTTCTGCATTTTTTCTTCATAACCAGTCATTTTGTGTAACCTCCGTTTTTGTTCTTATTTTTACTAAAACCTCCAACACCTCATCCGGTTCCTTCGGAACCACCTTCCCCTCAAGGGGAAGGCATCATATCTTAGCTCATGTAGCCTTCCCCTTGAGGGGAAGGTGTCAGCTGATTTCATCAGCTGACGGATGAGGTGTAGGACGCTTTTATTTAATCTTTTACATTTTCATCATGCATTTACGATGGTTCCGATTTTTTCACCGGAAACTGCCTTGATGATGGAATCCTCCTCAGCCAGTCCGAAGAGAAGCATTGGCATGTGATTTTCCATAGCCAGTACTGCAGAAGCAAGATCTATGACTCCCAGCTTCTTGTCCACTATGTCTGACATTTCCATCTCATCAAATTTCTTTGCGTCAGGATTTACCTTCGGATCACTGTCATATACACCATCTATAGCCTTTGCGGAAAGTATGGCATCGCAGTTAGTTTCAATGGCTCTCAGAACTGCTGCCATATCTGTTGAAAAATATGGATGTCCTGTTCCGGCGGCAAAGAATACGACCTCGCCACCTTCCATAGCTTCTATAGCCTTATCTCTTACATAAAGCTCACTTACATCACCTATGGCATATGGAGTCATAATACGGCATTTCATGCCTGCTCTTCTGAATCCGTCGGCAGCATAGATACAGTTCATTACTGTGGCCAGCATTCCTATCTGATCGGCCTTAACTCTATCCATATCATTTGAGCTTCTGCCTCTCCAGAAATTACCTCCGCCTATAACTACACCAACCTGTATTCCTTTATCAACTACCTTCTTTACTTCACCGGCTACTCTCTTTACCTCATCCTCAGAGAAGCCATGTCCCTTGTCACCGGCAAGAGCTTCACCGCTGAGTTTAAGAAGAATTCTTTTATACTTCATATCGGTGTCCTTTCTAACTTAATGTCTCTATATCACTCTTAAAATATTTTTCCACATCCACATTTGAATAAACCTGTTTGCAGAAGCCTTCAACTATGGCACCACTGCTTACTTCCACAGATTTGGATTTGATATTTCCTACCACTATGGCTGTTGACTCAAGTACCACCTCGTCTCTGATGTCCATATCACCCTTTACGGCACCTGCTACAACTGCTGTCTCGGCACTGATATTTCCCACAGTTACAGAGCCTGCGCCGATTTTAACCACACCGCTGGCCTTAATCTCACCTGTAATATTTGCCTCTTCACCATAGAGATCTCCGGTACTGATATCTCCTGTAACCTTGCCGCCTATTATAAGCTTGCCTGAACATTTGATATTTCCTTCAACTTGACCGCGAACCTCTACATCACCATCGGATTCAATATTTCCATGGATTATTGTATCCTTTGTAACATAGGTGGTATCCTCGCCAAAGCTAACTATTTCCTCTGTAGATCGAAGTTCTCCATCCATCTGTGAGATTTTTAGTTCCTTTGTATCCTCCATATGTATAACCTCTATTCTATATGATATTAAAAATGTTTCACCACAACAAATCTATTCTAACACAAATGAGTGACATATGAAAGAAACTAAATTATGAATTATAATAAAATATTGTGATGTTAAATATTAACATTGTTAACATAATTCTTTACAATTATTTATTTTTTTGTTAATAGTTTGTTCATATTTATATTCTATATTTAAACCATAGATTTTTCATAATTCTCTCACCCTATGAATAGTGTATATTAAAAGGCACCCCGATCGAAGAGGTGCCTTTTTTCTTTGTCTTTTAATTTAGTATTCTGTGTTTGACGTCATCATACTCCTTCACTACTGCTTCATCCGGCTTTGTTGTTATAATACTCCCAACTATGATAACCAGAAATGATACCATAATGGATGGAAGCACTGAGTTTACTCCCAGTATGTCGCAAAGTGATGCCTGCTGTCCGCTGTAATTAAAAAGTGTGGCATATTTCAGGAATGGTACACTTATAAGTCCTGCCACAAGCCCTGCCATGCATCCATATTTATTCATTCTCTTCCAGAAAAGAGACATAAATACCACAGGGGAAACGGAGCATCCCAATGTTCCAATAAATACAATGATCGTATTTATGGAAATGCTATTTATAAGCTGCCCTACCATAAAGCTTAGCATTGAAACAATATAAGCAAGACAGATCAGATAAAGTCTTTCTTTTCCCTTCCTTATCCTTATAAGTCTTCCCGAGTTGATGATATCATTATATAAAACCGTTATGGTGGCGTGAAGTGCCCCTTCTATGGAACAGATAAGTCCAAGCATCATAAGTATCATAAACTCAACAGCCATAACCGGCCCCATTCCATCTGTAGAATTCAGCTTTTCATAAAATATCCTGACATAATCCGAAAGAGATTTTGTAATCTTTTCAGGATAGAGATAACCTCTGGAGAGACCTCCCAGGCATGCAGCCGCAACAAAGAAAAGGATAATGTAGATTATCATTACCTGTCTTCCTTTGTTTATTGTCCTTGCTCTTCTGGATACAAAAAAGCTTGTCAGCATAAATGGCATTCCCGAAACCAGAAATCCCATGGATAAAAGTGATACATAATCCTCAAGCATCAGAGGCTCGCCATCATGATAAAGGATATTTATATATTCACTGACGCTTCCTGTTATATCCGTTGACATCATATTTCTAACCAGCTGGTAAGGACCTACGGTAAGGAAAATGTATAAGCATATGGAAGCAATGATGATAAGCATTAACACTCCCTTGGGAATGGCTGTCTTTATCAGAGACTCCATTCCGTACCACCCCAGATAAAATGCCAGAATGAATGCTGCGGCAAAGGAGGTGAGCATAGAATCCCATCCGAAAACCATGGACATTATAATTCCTATCTCTTTTAAAAGCAGCGCCGCTATCACCACTGACAGAGTTATAACCTCAGTGGATGAAATAAGCCTGAGTATCTCATTACTATCCTTAAATCTGTATTTAAAATAGCTGGGAAGTGTCAGTACCTCTGCATGACGTCTGGAATATCTCATAAGCTTATATGATTCAAAAAACCATACAAGAGAAAGACAGCATATGATACCCAGATATTCCCAGAAAATTCCTGCGCCGAAAAGATATACATAAAAAGGAAGGATAGCAACACCTGTTATCCCTACAACAAAAACCGTGCTAAGCATTCCAAATTCGAACTGATTAACACCCTTTCCAATTGCAAATTCACGTATATCCATCTAATCACATGTCTCCATGATCACTATATAATCTTCAGTTTCAATATAACCTGTATCCGATGTAAGCTCATTGCTTACTCCCCGGCTGGTATTAAGAGGAAGCTCCAGACCTCGGGCCTCATACTTAAAGCCTTCAATGCTTTTTATCATCCCATTTCCCTGATACGGGAAAATAGAAATATATTTTCCGAAAACCTTAGTCTTCTCAAATTCTATCCTGCCCTTTTTCATATATATCCTGTTATTCTTATTGAGGATATATGCAGCTATACCTTTATCGGCAAAGCATTTTAAAAGATAAATAGAACTGAGAGTATGATCCAGTCTGCTTCCTGTGCCTCCCAGGATCACAACCTCCTCGGCCCCCTGCTCTATAACGAAGTGAACTG
>CADBMW010000001.1 GCA_902795855.1 uncultured Lachnospiraceae bacterium | reverse complement strand
TCAATAAATTATACAGTAGGAGATACTGTAAAGCATATAAAATTTGGTAAGGGAGTTGTAACTGAAATGGTCAAAGGCGGCAGTGATTATGAGATTACTGTAGTATTCGATACTGTTGGAGAAAAGAAAATGTTTGCAACCCTTGCCAAACTCAAAAAAGTGTGAGATTAGCTTAAAAAGGTGTGATTTTTTTCTTTTATAAATCACAAAAGTATGATATACTTGTCTAAGTTATTAAATGAAAGGAGACTTCTATAATGAGAAAAGAAGTAGTAGTGAAGGATGATGCTGTCGAGACAGCCAAGACCGCGATAATCTCTGTATGTATCATAGTTGGTGTTATTACACTTATAGTAGGAATTGCAGTTGCAGTTTATAAGTATCTTACACCTGACTATCTTGATGACTTTGATGAATTCGATGATGATTTTGATGATGATTTCTTCGAAGATGATCAGGATTTTGATGATGTAGCTGATGTAGCTTCAGCAGAGGCATAAGAAGAAAATAGTTTACTAAGGGTTGCATCTTTTGCAACCCTTTTTTTCTTTTCTATTTTGTATCTTAAGAAAGTATTAATAATTTTAATAACCTTATATTAAAAATTAAACTATACAATGCAGTTGTAACTTGGAGAAAGGATTGGGAGAAAGAAATGTATAATATTCTGGTATGTGATGATGATAAGGATATCGTTGAAGCAGTGAGCATATATCTGGAGACGTCCGGATACAATGTATACAAGGCTTATGACGGTATAGAGGCGCTGGAGCTTCTTGCAAGAGAAGAAATCCACCTGATCATAATCGATATCATGATGCCTGGAATGGATGGCATAAAAGCAACTCGAAAGATAAGAGAAAAATATACCATTCCTGTTATGTTCCTTTCTGCTAAATCCGAGGATGCCGATAAGATACTTGGACTTGATATCGGAGCAGACGATTATATCACAAAACCCTTCAATCCGCTGGAACTGGTGGCAAGAGCTAAGTCTCAGCTGAGAAGATATACTCAGCTGGGTTCCATTGCGGAGGAATCTGAGGAAAGCGTCATAGTGAATGGCGGCCTTGAGATAAATGACAGTGCTAAAACTGTATTTGTGGATGGCGAAGAAGTGAGACTGACACCAATTGAGTATGACATACTTCTTTATCTTACAGAAAACAGAGGCAGGGTATTTACTACAGGTCAGATTTATGAGGCTGTCTGGAAAGAGGATGCTTTAGGTGCGGATAATATAATAGCTGTTCATATCAGACATATCAGGGAAAAGATAGAAATCAATCCAAAGGAACCAAGATTCTTAAAAGTTGTATGGGGACAGGGCTATAAAATAGAAAAATTATAAAATACCCTGTTTCAGAAAGGATTAATAATGAAGGTTATTAAAAATAAGCTATTAAGATTTTTTGTATTTTTGCTTGGCTTTGCCGGGGTTCTGGCTGCTGTAGCAGGAGGAGCTATATTCGTCATGGAATGTGATTATTTTTATGGCGTTAATGTAGACAGCTCTGTATCATATTCAGAATCAGTCTATATAAAGTCCTCAGTAAAGAGTTCGGTTTCTGATCTGGGCAATTACATGAAGAAAATAGAAAAGAAGGAATCGGCTAATATTAATGATCGTAAACTTCAGATCTATGATTACTCAAATGATATGGATTGTCAGGAAATCAGTGCTTCAGAGTTTATTGGTTCCGAGGATATCATATCAGCATTAAATCTGAATAATAGTGATAACTCTATTTACAGAGATTCCTATAACAATTACAGTCATGATTCTAATCGCAGAAGCAGTATTCCGAATAATCTTTCCGGCAGCTATACCAAAATCAGTTTTGATGAAATGCTTTCGATGATCAAAAAGAATGCTGAAAGACTGGATATTAAAAGGCTGTATATGTTTGAATCCGGCGAAATTGAAATTGATAAGACAGAAGATGAGAAGCCTGAAACTGATATCTATGAAAAGATAACAAGTTTACTTAACGATGGCAGTGACTTTTATATAAATAGTGAAAATGACAATATTTATTATATATATAAAGATGATTCTTTTCTCATATATAATGAAACTGCAAGATTTATATTCAGAACAGGAATATTCCAGCCCTCAGGTCATCAGGACCTGGATGTGGTTTCTGCAGATTATGTTTATATAGATCACTCTGCAGATGATATTCTGGAAGCATATATGTATTGTTCTGAGGAAGAAGCTGTATATGCTTCTCTGACAAAGGAAGAAAAGGAAATAGTGGATAGTATAAATAATGACGCATTTCCTTTTATAGATAACAGCTATACAGCTTTCAGCTTTAATGGTAAGGATATTGATGGCTGTAATATACTTCCGGGAGACGATAAAGTACCCGTAAATAAAAATATTGATAATACATATGACGTATCTTACAAAAACCTTTTAAACAGAATTGGAAAATGCTCTGACGTATATATATCATATGATCATAAAGAGGATAAGATTACCCAGTGGTGTAAGGATGAAAAGGGTAATAAAAAGGATGTAGTTTATTTAAGTGAAGCTGATTTAAAGGGCCTGGGAGATATTTCAAAAACTGATTTCGTTATTGGAATGGATTTATACTCCAGAGATTCAGTACACAGCACTGAGGTTTTAATGTATAGTCTGTGCCAGAAGGTTCAGTTCCCAATGGTTTATCTTGCTCTTGGAATCCTTGTATTTCTGGCATCAGTAATCTTTCTGACCTGGGGTGAAGATGGTGATAAGCAGGTATTCCTGATTGATAAAACTCCTTATCTTGTATTCTTTGGTATACTGTCCGGTATAATTGGCATATTTTATTTTATTATTACCATTTTTGAAGTGAGTATAATAAGAGTGATTAGCAATGAACTGGTAGGATTTATTACCCTTAGTGCAGCAATTCTCTTTATACTGTATCTGATATGTGCTGTAATGTATCTTTCTGTAGTAAGAAGAATAAAGTCTCACAGATTTATGGATGGATTTATCGTAGTTCTCCTTATTAAGTGGGTATTTGGTTTTATAAAAGGAAAAAGCGGTATAGTAAAGGGAAATGCAAGACTTATATCCTTTATAGCTGCATTTCTGATCATATCCTGCATTCTGTGTTTTATAGCTATATATGTGTCAGATGGTAATGCATTCTTTCCTCTTACTCTGCTTGGTATGGTGGATATAATTGCATGCATAATTGTCATAAAGTATATGACAGATATGCAGAAGATAATTAATGTAAGTAAAAAGATTCAGCAAGGTGATCTGGATGCTAAGATTAATACAGATCAGCTCAGCTTCAATAATAAGGAGCTTGGTGAATCTATAAATTGTCTGGGTGATGGGCTTTCACGTGCTATCGAGGCATCTGTCCGTGAGGAGAAGACTAAGGCTGAGCTTATCACTAATGTATCTCATGATATAAAGACACCTCTTACATCCATTATAAACTATGTTGATCTTCTCAAAAGAGAGGACATAGACAATCCGAAGGCAAAAGAATATATTGAAGTACTTGAGAATAAATCCGAAAGACTTAAGCAGCTTATTCTGGATCTTATAGAAGCTTCTAAAACAAGTGCCGGTAATATAGAGCTGGAAATGATGAATCTTAATTTTGTAGAGCTTCTGGGCCAGGCTGTGGGAGAGTATGAGGATAAGTTTAATGAAAAGGACCTTGAACTGGTAAATAATATTACCATGGATAAGGCTGTTATAAATGCTGACGGCCGAAGAATATTCAGAGTCATAGACAACCTCCTGGGAAATACATACAAATATTCAAAAGAGGGTACAAGAGTATATCTTAATCTTGGAGAATCCTCTGATTCTAAAAATGTAATATTAAGTATAAAAAATGTCAGCAAGGATATGCTCAATATTTCTGCAGAGGAGCTGACGGAAAGATTTGTACGTGGAGATAAATCCAGATCCTCTGAAGGATCGGGGCTTGGTCTTTCCATAGCAAAGAATCTGACAGAACTGCAGGGAGGCACCTTCAGGATACATATAGACGGTGATCTGTTTACAGCTATCATATCATTCCCTCTGGTAGAAGATGAAGACAAAAGCGATGAAGCAGAAAATGTAAACGAGGCTGAAATTAGTGTTGAAAATGCTGCAATAGAAAGCCTGTAAATATAGACAAATAGCCGGTTAAAAAACATTATAAAAAAATAGTAAAAAATAATATAAAAAGTCCTTGACAAAGTATATTCACATCACTATAATAGGAAAAGTGCTGTGAAAAAAGCAGTCAGTTTTAAGGGGTCTTAGCTCAGCTGGGAGAGCATCTGCCTTACAAGCAGAGGGTCACAGGTTCGAGCCCTGTAGGCCCCATAAAAAAGGACTTGCATGATTCCATGGTGATCATATATGGCGGGATAGCTCAGCTGGCTAGAGCATACGG
The DNA here is from genome assembly GCA_902795855.1 of uncultured Lachnospiraceae bacterium. GTDB lineage: Bacteria > Bacillota > Clostridia > Lachnospirales > Lachnospiraceae > Eubacterium_Q. The sequence goes on along the minus strand of CADBMW010000001.1, from coordinate 37 downwards.
TTCATACCCGTAGTGTCGAGGGTTCAAGTCCCCCTCC